>NZ_JBRREC010000026.1:0-45898 GCF_056760015.1 Stenotrophomonas sp. STEN029
CCCACATTTTCACGGCGGGCGGGCGCTCTGGCGGCCCGCCAGTTGTGGGCCGGCGCCCCCTCCCCGGCGTAGCGGCCTACCCTACTCTTCCCCGGCTGCGCGGCCCACGCCGCTCCTACAACAGCCGGATCTTGTTCAGGCAAAGTGGCGCTGTCACGCCAGCCCGCCCTGCGCCGTCCTGCCTCCATGAACGCCGAATCCATCTTCCAGACCCATCGCCCGCGCCTGCTGGCACTGGCCTACCGCATGCTGGGCAGCCGTGCAGATGCCGAGGACGTGCTGCAGGACGCCTGGCTGCGCTGGGCGGGCAGCGACACCGCCGACATCCGCGACGCCGAGGCCTGGCTGGTCACCGCCACCACCCGACTCAGCCTGGACCGCCTGCGCGCGGCCAAGCGTGAGCGCCAGCACTACCCCGGCCCGTGGCTGCCGGAACCATTGCAGGTCGAACTGTCGCCCGACCCCGCAACCGACCCTGCACAGATCCATGCCGTCGCCAATGAAGTCTCCGTCGCCTTCCTTACCCTGCTGGAGCAACTGAGCCCGGACGAGCGCGCCGCTTTCCTGCTGAAAGAAGCCTTCGACCACGACTACCGCCAGATCGGCAGCCTGCTTGGCCATAGCGAGGCAAACTGCCGGCAACTGGTGCGTCGGGCAAAGCAGCGCCTGCAGGCCGGTGCACCACGCTTCCAGCCGGCGCCGGGACAGCATAGGCAGCTGCTGCAGCGTTTCATGGACGCGGCCCAGCGTGGTGACAGCCCCGCCATCCAGGCCCTGCTGCATGCCAATGCCGCCCAGTTCTCCGACGGTGGCGGCATCGTCACCGCTGCCATCCGCCCACTGCGGGGCGCCGAGCGCATCGGTCGCCTGTACTGGGCCATCGCCCGCCGCGGCGCTGCCCTGCCCGCCCAACTTGGCTACGTCAACGGCGAACTGGCAATCCTGCGCTTCGCCGAAGGCAGGCTGGCCTCATTCACCACCATCGAAGTGGTGGATGGGCGCATCGCGGCCCTCTACAGCGTGCTCAATCCAGAAAAGTTGCCCCCACTTGTCACGCACGAAGCCGCTGCTGCGTCCTTGTAACGAAAGACGGCCATCGTGGCCGTCTGGAGAAATCTGATGTCTGCTACTACTTTCCCCCGCGTGCCCTACACCCGTCTCGCCGCCGATGCCTTCAAGGGCCTGCTGGCCACCAGCAAGGCCGTGCATGACAGCTCCATCGAGCACGAGCTACAGGAGCTGGTGTTCCTGCGCGTATCGCAGATCAACGGCTGCGGCTACTGCATGGACATGCATGCCACCGCACTGCGCAAATCCGGCATCGAACCGCGCAAACTCGACACGCTGCCTGCCTGGCACGAGAGCCGCTTCTTTGATGAGCGCGAGCGCGCCGCGCTGGGCTGGGCCGAGGCGATGACCCGGCTGCCGGATGGCGCGCCCTCGCAGGCCGCCTTTGACGCGTTGAGGCCGCATTTCGACGACAAGGGCATCAGCGACCTGAGCATGGCCGTGGCGGTGATCAACGCCTGGAACCGGCTTGGAGCCAGCCTGCTGCCGCCGCTGCCTTGATCGTTTGAACAACCCAAGGCCATCAATCCAGACCGGGCTGATGGCCGCAACCGGCGCCACACCGCACAATACGGCGCATGGGAACCCTTGTACTGATCCTCGACCTCATCGGCACCTTCGTCTTCGCCCTGTCCGGGGCAACGATGGGCGTGCGCCGGCGGCTGGATATCTTCGGCGTGCTGGTGCTGTCGTTCGCGGCGGCACTGGCCGGCGGCATCACCCGCGACCTGCTGATCGGCGCCACCCCGGTGGCGGCGATCAGTGATTGGCGCTACCCGGCCATCACCTTGGCTGCAGGCATCGTCACCTTCTTCTGGGCGCCCTTGATCGAGCGTATGCAGTACCCGGTGCGCATGTTTGATGCGATGGGACTGGCGCTGTTTGCCGTGGCCGGTACGCAGAAGGCATTGGCGTATGGCATCGATCCGCCGATGGCGGCTGCCTTGGGCATGTTGACCGGCATTGGTGGCGGCATTGCCCGCGATGTGTTGTTGGCGCAGGTGCCGCTGGTGCTGCAGGCCGAGTTGTATGCGGTTGCTGCGTTGGCGGGTGCTGCGGTGGTTGCGGTGGGTTACTGGCTGGGATTGCCGCCGCTGCCCTGTGCCTTGGTTGGCGCTGGCTTGTGCTTTGGTTTGCGGATGATGGCGATGCATTTCGGTTGGCACCTGCCGGTGGCCTTGCAGTCGTCGGAGCCACCGCCGCCGGAAGGGCCGCGGACTTGAAGTAAGCGGTGTGGGCTTGGGGGATTTTCGCCCCTCGTTTTTATATCGTCATTCCCGCGAAGGCGGGAATCGCTCCTGCATTTGAATTTGCCGTTGCTGTTGCGCTTCTATGCCAGTCCCTGCCATTTCCAAGGCAAAAGCAGAGCACGAGCGATTCCCGCCTTCGCGGGAATGACGGCACAAGCAGAAGCACGAGCCAAAGCCAAAGCCCCCCTCCCCGACCCTCCCCTTGCCTTCGGCAAAGGGAGGGAGCGAAGCAAAACCTCCAAAGTAACAACAAACTCACACCCCATCCGCCATCGTGGAAGTCCCGCATCAAAAGGACCCAACCATGGCCGCAGAACGCTCTGACACCCTGATCGGCGATGAAGTCGTCCACACCCTTGGCCAGCAGGCGCAGACCTCGCAGGTACTGGCACAGGTCAGGGATGGTCAGGTGACCTTGTCCGGCGATGTTCCCAGCTCCGAGGTCAAGCACAAGGTTGAAGCGGTCATCGCCGCCATCGAAGGCGTGCGCACCCTGGTCAGCCATCTCAATGTCGACAACGGCAAGCGATCGTTCGGTAGCGCAGGCGAGGCTGTCCGTGACAACCCGGACGGTCGCGACGATGCCCAGATGGGCGATATCGACCTGGGCAAGGACGGTTGAGCACCTTGAGGCAGCGGGCTAAACACATTGCAGGTAACCTGAACCCGCACCTCGCCGCTTGAGTCCCCCATGCCCCACCCCGAGCCCGCTCCCACCAAGAAACCCAGCTTCCGCGAGCGCGTCGATGCGATGCGCAACCTGCCGCCCTTCCTGCGACAGGTGTGGCAGACCAGCCGCTGGCTGACACTCGCCAGCCTCGGCCTGCGACTGGTCCGCGCGTTGATGCCGGTGGCGATGCTGTACGTGGGCAAGCTGATCATCGATGAAGCAGTGCGCCTGGCTGGTGCTGGTCCAATGCCGCCGCTGGCAGAGGCGTTCTCCAGCGGCCATCTCAATCTCCTGCTTGAGTTGCTGTTGCTGGAGTTGGCCATCGCGATCGGCTCGGACCTGCTTGGCCGACTGATCAACTACGCCGATTCGCTGCTGTCCGAGCTGTTCACCAACGCCACCAGCGTGCGGCTGATGGAGCACGCCGCCGAGCTCGACCTGGAGGATTTCGAGGACCCCGACCTGCAGGACAAGCTGGACCGTGCACGCCGCCAGACCATGGGCCGCATGAGCCTGATGAGCCAGCTGTTCGGCCAGGTGCAGGACACCATCACCGTCATCAGCTTCGCCGCCGGCCTGATCGTCTACGCCCCCTGGTTGATCGTGCTGCTGGCGATTGCCCTGGTCCCGGCCTTTATCGGCGAATCGCACTTCAACACCCTGGGCTACTCGCTCAACTTCAGCTGGACGCCCGAGCGCCGCCAGCTTGACTACCTGCGCCAGGTCGGCGCCAGCGCGGAGACGGCCAAGGAGGTGAAGATATTCAACCTCAACCGTTTCCTGATTGATCGCTACAAGCTGCTGGCCGAACGCTTCTACAAGGCCAACCGTGCGCTGGCCCGCAAGCGTGCGATCTGGGGCACGCTGCTGGCCGCCTTGGGCACCCTGGGCTATTACGCCGCCTATGGCTATATCGCCTGGCGCACCATCCGCGGCGACTTCAGCATCGGCGACCTGACCTTCCTGTCCGGCAGTTTCCTACGCTTGCGCCAATTGCTGGAGGGCCTGCTTACCGGTTTCTCGCAAGTCGCAGGGCAGGCGCTGTACCTGGATGATCTGTTCTCGTTCTATGCCATCGAACCGGAGATCCGCTCGCGTCCGGATGCCATCGCTGTACCGCGGCCGATCCACGAAGGCTTTGTCTTCGACAACGTCGGCTTCCGCTATCCGGACGCCGAGCGCTGGGCCGTCCGCAACCTCAGCTTCCATCTGCAAGCCGGTGAGGTGATTGCCCTGGTTGGCGAGAACGGCGCCGGCAAGACCACCCTGGTCAAGCTGCTGGCCCGCCTGTACGACCCGGACGAAGGCCGCATCCTGCTTGATGGCCGCGACCTGCGCGATTACGACCTCGACGACCTGCGCGCCAACATGGGCGTGATCTTCCAGGACTTCGTGCGCTACCACTTGTCCGCTGGCGAGAACATCGGCGTTGGCTTGGTCGAAGCCATGAGCGACAAGGAGCGTATCCGCAATGCCGCACGACGTGCACTGGCCGATGAAGTGATCGATGGTTTGCCGGCAGGTTATGACCAGCTTATCGGGCGCCGCTTCAAGACTGGCGTGGACCTGTCCGGCGGCCAGTGGCAGAAGATCGCCATCGCCCGTGCTTATATGCGCGATGCGCAGGTGATGATCCTCGACGAGCCGACCGCAGCCCTGGATGCGCGTGCCGAGTTCGAGGTATTCCAGCGATTCAAGGAGCTGTCGGATAACCGCACCGCGGTGCTGATCTCACATCGTTTTTCATCGGTGCGCATGGCCGACCGCATCCTGGTGCTGGCCGACGGTCGCATCGAAGCCAGCGGCACCCACGAAGAGCTGATGATCGAAGGCGGCCGTTACGCGGAGTTGTTCGAGCTGCAGGCAGCCGGCTACAGATAAGCCACCCCATGTAGTGGGGCCGCCGGGGCGGCCCCCCGCGATGGAAGCCACACCCCCCGCCCCCCCCCCCCCCCCCCCCCCCCCCCCGCCCCCCCCCCCACTACCCACACTCCGGTCAAATGAGATTCATTCCCATTTATGGGAAATCGGCTAGAATAGAGCGGTCTCCAATCTACGAATCACGGCATGTCTTCCGCTTTTGGCGCCGAAACGGTGCTTGAAGTCCGTCATTGGACGGACGCCTACTTCAGCTTCTCCACCACCCGCGACAGCGGCTTCCGCTTCGAGAATGGCCAGTTCGTGATGATCGGGCTGGAAAACGAAAACGAAGGCGCCCGCCCGGTGTTGCGTGCCTATTCCATCGCCAGCGCCAACTGGGAAGAGCAGCTGCACTTCTTCAGCATCAAGGTGCAGGAAGGTGCGCTGACCTCGCGTCTGCAGCACCTCAAGCCCGGCGACAAGGTGTTGGTTGGCAAGAAGCCCACCGGCACCCTGCTGATCAGCGATCTGCACCCCGGCAAGCATCTCTACCTGCTGGGCACCGGCACCGGCCTGGCGCCGTGGTTGAGCGTGGTCAAGGACCCGGAAACCTACGAGCGCTTCGACAAGGTGATCGTCTGCCACGGCGTGCGCTACGAGAAGGACCTGGCCTACCGCGAGTACTTCGAACAGGAACTGCCGAACGACGAGATCCTCGGCGATATCGTCCGCGACAAGCTGCTGTACTACCCGGCGGTCACCCGCGAGCCCTTCCCCAACCAGGGCCGCCTGACCTCGCTGATGGAAAGCGGCCAGATGCAGGAAACACTCGGCCTGCCGCAGCTGGATCCGGCCAACGACCGCTTCATGATCTGCGGCAGCCCGCAGATGCTGGCCGACCTGCGCAGCGTGCTGGACGCACGCGGTTTTGAGGTGTCCACGCGCATCGGCACCGCAGGCCACTACGTGTTCGAGCGCGCCTTCGTCGAGAAGTAAGGTGTGTAGGGTTTTTACCGACCATTGGCGGCTATGAACCCGGACAATGATGGCGTAGCTTAACGGCCGGATCACACTGATCCGGCCGTTTTCAGTTCAGGGGAAAGGATTCATGGTTCCAGGTAGTTCCCGCAGCAGCTTCATCGACAACCAGCGCAGTGTGTTGCTTGAGGAGCTGGCGCAATGCCAGCAACGTGCCCAGACCGCGAAGCAGGCGATGGGCGCTGCCTACCCCGCCGCATGCCAGGCCGCCCAGGCCATGCGCCCGGCGTTCGAAGAAGGTCTGGCGCAGGCACGCCGCAACACGCAGCAACACGGCCGCAAAGGCACCTTGGGACCAGCGCTGAGTTTGCGCGCGACCTTGGGCAGCGGCGGCGTCCGCACCGTGGCCTGGCTGCTGCTGCTCGGCAGCCTGGCGCTGTATGGGCCGGTTCGGAACTTCTGCGGCCACCTGTCGTACACGCTGCCCTTCCCGGCCAGCACACTGTTCCTGTTGTTCGCCTACATTCCGCCTGGCCTGGTCTTTTATGCACTGTTGGTCTGGCTGGGCCGCAAGCGCATGTCAAAGCGCAATGCCGCTGCAGGGCTGGCATCGATCGATGCGCTGGGCAAACGCCAGCTGCAGCTGCACGCCTTCGGCAAGAAGAACGATGATGGCCGCAGCCACCCCTACCCCGTCATCCGCGCGCCCGCACCCTCGGTGGAGAAGATGGGCAACAGCTGGCAGCTCGGTGACAAGCACGACAACTCCAACGCGGTGATGGTTGGCGTAAGCACCGATGTCGCCAACGACAAGGACCCCGACATCTTCATCCGCCTGCCGCTCAATGGCCACCCCGGCGGCCTCGTACGTGTCCGTGCCGAAGCGGATGAACATGCCGCGACCTGGACTCCACTGGCCGCCGAACTGGCACCCGTGCTGGCACCGCTGGCCCAGCCCATCCTCGACCTGCAGGCATTGAGCGCACCGCACGAGCGCGAGCTGCAGCTTCAGCAATCGCTGCTGGTCCGGCTGGCCTCGCTGGACAAGCTGGAAGCCAACTGGAAGGACGTCGCCATCCCGGAGCAGACCCTGGAACAGGTGATCAAGCTGGTGGACCGTTTTGCCGCCGGCACCCCGCCGCTGCCCAAGGGCATGTTGCTGTGGGGGCCGCCCGGCACCGGCAAGACCCTGATTGCGCGCAAGCTGGCCGAACACGTGGACTGCAACTTCGTCGCGGTGACCATCGCCGACCTGAAGGGTGAACACATCGGCCAGACCGGACCCAAGGTCAAGAAGATCTGGGAGAACGCGCGCAGCAAGGGGCCGACCATCCTGTTCGTGGACGAATGTGAAAGTGCCTTTGCCCGCCGTGGTAGCCGCGACACCGACAACTTCGGCAACGAGCTGGTGCAGACCTTCATCGCCGAATGGGATGGCTTCAACCAGGGCAGCGGCAATGTGCTGGTGATTGGTGCCACCAACCGCCAGGAGTTGATCGATGATGCGGTGCTGTCGCGCTTCACCGTCTCCATCGAGCTTGCCGCACCCAATGCAGAAGCGCGCGAACGCATCCTGCTGGCCGAGTTCGGCAAGGCCCAGCTGGCATTGCCGGTGACCGAGGCGCTGGTGCGCGAAACCGCCGGCATGTCCGGGCGCGATGTCCACCCTGATCACCAGCGTCGTCGCCACCCATCCGGCCGGGCGCCCCGCGCAAAGCGATTTCAGCGCCGCCATCGCCCGCCTGCGCGGCAAGAGCTCCACCTCGGTGCAGACCTTGGGCTGGGACGACGTGATCGTGCCGGCCAGCACCCGTGCCGAGTTCAAAAGCCTCGGCAAGGAACTGCTGCATGCCGAAGAACTGGCGCGGATGAACATCCCGGTGCCACGCGGCATCCTGCTGTATGGCCCTCCCGGCACCGGCAAGACCCAGATCGCGCGCGTACTGGCCAGCCAGTCCGGGCTGTCCTTCATCGCCGCCTCATCGGCGGAGGTCAAGGGCCAGTTCCTCGGCGACGGCGCTGCACGGGTCAAGCAACTGTTCGAGAAAGCCCGGGCGCAGGCACCGTGCATCCTGTTCCTCGATGAGATCGACACCATTGCCCCACCGCGCGGCAGCGGCAATTCCGACAAGTTGAACGCCGAAATCGTCGCCCAGCTGCTGCAGGAACTGGATGGCATCAGCACCAGACAAGGCCAGGTATTCCTGCTGGCTGCCAGCAACCACCTCGAAGCCATCGACAGCGCCCTGCTGTCGCGCCTGGAGCGCAAGATCCAGATCGGCCTGCCCGACATCGACGCACGCGCCGCCATCCTGCGCCTGCAACTGGCCGGCAAGCCGCTGGATTTCGCCGTGGACGAGGTACTGGGCACCCTGGCAGCCGCCACCGAAGGCAGCTCCGGCCGCGACCTGCAGTCACTGGTCACCGCCGCCACCCGCCGCGCCCTGCAACGGGCCATGGCCGAACACGGCGACCCGACCAAGGTGCAGCTGCAGCAGAAAGACCTGCTGGACGAAGCGGCGACCGATCCGGTCTAAGCAAGCTTGCCCGGCGCAGTCCAGCGCCGGGCATTGCCGCACCCCGACTGACCCCGCTACCGCCCCTGCCCTCCCAGTGAATGTTGCGCGATGCGCAACATGCTACAATCCGGCATGATCAAGTCATTCCGCCACAAAGGGCTGCGCAAGCTCTATGAAACCGGAAGCACCGCAGGCATACAGGCAAGTCATGCGAATCGACTGCGCCTGCAGCTGGCCGCACTTGATACAGCACACAATCGAGGACATGGATATCCCCGGATTTCGCCTGCACGCACTGAGGGGTGAGATGAAGGGACGCTGGTCGATTGCCGTCAACGGCAACTGGCGCGTCACCTTTGAATTCAAGGATGGCAATTGCCACGTGCTGGACTACGAGGACTATCATTGATGAACATGCATAACCCGCCGCATCCGGGCGCCTTCATTTCCGGCATCTATCTGGAGCCGAACAATGTCAGCGGCCGCGAACTCGCACAGGCACTTGGGGTTTCCGCCTCGACGTTGAGTCGGGTGTTGAACGGCAGCAGTCGGGTCAGCCCTGAAATGGCTTTGCGCCTATCTGTCGCCCTTGGTCGCAGCCCGGAAAGCTGGCTGGCCATGCAGGACGCGCATGATCTCTGGGTCGCCCGCCAGCATATCGATCTGAAGTCTGTAGGCCGCCTGCAGCTGGCTGCGGCTTGATGACGCAGCGCTCGCTTCAGCCCAGCGCGGCCCGGATATCCGCCTCCAGCGCCTCCGGGCGTGCGGTCGGCGCGTAGCGGGCAAGCACCTGCCCGTTGCGGCCGATCAGGAACTTGCTGAAGTTCCATTTGATCGCGGCGATGCCCAGCGCGCCGCGCTTCTGCCGCTGCAGCCACTGCCATAGCGGATCAGCGTCGGCGCCATTGACCTTGAGCTTGGCCGACAGCGGGAAACTCACCCCGTAGTTGATGCTGCAGAAGTCCTGGATGGCGGCGGCATCGCCCGGCTCCTGGTGGCCGAACTGGTCGCAGGGGCAGCCCAGCACCACCAGCCCCTGCGGACCCAGCTCCTGCCACAGCTGCTCCAGCCCTTCGTACTGTGGGGTGAAGCCGCACTTGGACGCTGTGTTCACTATCAGCAGCACCTTGCCATCAAAGGCGGCCAGCGGCAGCGGACGGCCATCCAGTGCGGTCAACTCGAAATCAAAGGCATTGGGCATGGCACGGCTCCTGACAGAACCGCCAGCGTACGCCATCGCGGCGCCAACGGCATGCAAGATGTGGCCTTTCAGCGCAACCATGCCATTCGACACACCCGTACGAGCGCGCCTGCAGGTACCCTGAAAGATCAGTCTTTTTACCGGAGTTTCCGCCTTGAACACCCGTCTCGCCCTCGCCCTTGCCGCGACCCTGGGTCTTGCACTGCCGGCCTACAGCCAGGCCGCACCCACTGCGACCACCCAGTCGGCCCAGCAGGCCAATCCGTTCTTCGCTGAAAGCCCGCTGCCGCTGCACTACCCGCAGTTCGACAAGATCAAGGACGCCGATTTCGCGCCGGCTTTCGACGCTGGCATGGCCCAGCAGCTGCAGGAAGTGGAAGCGATCGCCAACAATCCGGCCGCCCCGACCTTTGAAAACACGCTGATCGCGCTGGAAAACAGCGGCGCCGTGCTGGACCGCGCCACCACCGTGTTCTTCGCGCTGATCGGCGCCGACACCAACGATGCGCGCAAGAAGCTGCAGGCCGACTATTCGGCCAAATTCGCCGCGCACAGCGATGCCATCAATCTCAACGGCAAGCTGTTCTCGCGTATCGAGACCCTGTACAACAACCGCGCCAACCTGGGCCTGGACGCTGAAAGCCTGCGTCTGGTCGAGAAGTACCGCGACAACTTCGTCCGCGCCGGTGCCAAGCTGGGCGACGCCGACAAGGCCAAGCTCAAGGACATGAACGCGGAGCTGGCCAACCTGGGCACCAAGTTCAGCCAGAACGTGCTGGCCGAGGTCAACGCTTCCTACATCGTGGTTGATGACGTCAAGCAGCTTGATGGCCTGTCGGCCGAGCAGATCGCTGCCGCCGCCGAAGCTGCCAAGGCCCGCAAGCTGGATGGCAAGTACGTCATCGCCCTGCTCAACACCACCGGCCAGCCGCCGCTGACCAACCTGGCCAACCGCGAGCTGCGCCAGAAGATCTACGAAGCCTCGATCTCCCGTGGCAGCAAGGGTGGCGAGTACGACAACACCGCGCTCGTCTCGCGCATCATGACCCTGCGCGCCGAGAAGGCCGCGCTGATGGGCTTCCCGAACTTCGCCAGCTACTCGCTGGGCAACCAGACCGCCAAGACCCCGGAAGCGGTCAATGCCATGCTTGGCCAGCTGGCCCCGGCCGCCGTCACCAACGCCAAGCGCGAAGCCGCCGACCTGCAGGCGATGATCGACAGCGAGCAGAAGGCCGCCGGCAAGCCGACGTTCGAACTGCAGCCGTGGGACTGGGCCTTCTACAGCGAGAAGGTGCGCCAGGCCAAGTACAACTTCGACGAATCCCAGCTCAAGCCCTACTTCGAGCTGAAGAACGTGCTGGAGAACGGCGTGTTCTTCGCCGCCGGCAAGGAATTCGGCCTGAGCTTCAAGCAGCGCACCGACCTGCCGGTCTACCACGACGACGTCACCGTCTATGACGTGTTCGATGCCGACGGCAGCCAGCTGGCGATCTTCATCTTCGATCCGTATGCACGCGAGTCCAAGCGTGGCGGTGCATGGATGAATGCCTACGTGTCGCAGTCGGGCCTGACCGGCGACAAGCCGGTGGTCGCCAACCACCTCAACATCCCCAAGCCGCCGGCCGGCAAGCCGACCCTGCTGACCTGGGACGAAGTGACCACCACCTTCCACGAGTTCGGCCACGCCCTGCACGGCATGTTCTCGGACGTGAAGTACCCCTACTTCGCCGGCACCGCGGTACCGCGCGACTTCGTCGAGTTCCCGTCGCAGGTGAACGAGATGTGGTCCGACGAGCCGACCATCCTGGCCAACTACGCCAAGCACTACCAGAACGGCTCGGCGATGCCGCAGGCGCTGCTGGACAAGGTGATCGCCGCGTCCAAGTTCAACCAGGGCTTTGCCACCACCGAGTACCTGGGCGCAGCGATGCTGGACCAGAACTGGCACCAGATCGGTGTTGGCCAGATCCCGGCACCGAAGGACGTGATGAAGTTCGAGCATGAAGCACTGGTCAAGGACGGCATCTACTACGCGCCGGTCCCGCCGCGCTACAAGACCCCGTACTTCAGCCACATCATGGGCGGCTACTCGGCTGGCTACTACGCCTACATCTGGTCGGAAGTGCTGGATGCCAACACCCAGAAGTGGTTCCGCGAGAACGGCGGCCTGTCGCGCGCCAATGGCGACCACTTCCGCAAGACCCTGCTCTCCAAGGGCGGCAGCGTCGATGCGATGGAGCTGTTCCGCAACTTCGCCGGCCATGAGCCGCAGATCGAGCCGCTGCTGGAGAAGCGTGGTTTGACCACCGGCGCTGCTGCCAAGTAAGCAGTCGCTGGTCTTGATGGAATGAAAACGCCCGGCTTTGCCGGGCGTTTTCTTTTGCTTCGTGCGGCAGATCAAAAGCCCCCTCATCCGCCCTCCGGGCACCTTCTCCCGCAGGCGGGAGAAGGGAGTGGTCCGACGCTGCGGGGCTCTGATGCATTGCTTGCGCGCAAGCATGGCGCGGCCAACCTTCAGCTCAAGCAGCACCAGCATTCCCTTCTCCCGCTCGCGGGAGAAGGTGCCCGGAGGGCGGATGAGGGGGCTTTGCGCTTCTGGCTTTGCGCTTCTGGCTTTTCGCTTCTGGCTTTGTGCTTCTGGCTCCGTACAACCAACCCGCCCCAGTCACAAAGCAAACCCAACTCAGCCTTGCCGCCCCCGCTCCACAATCACCGTAGCGGTCATGCCATTGGCCAGCACGACGCCCTTCGCAAACGAACCCGCGTCCAGCTTGATCCGAACCGGAATCCGTTGCGCCAGCCGCACCCAGTTGTAGGTCGGGTTCACATTCGCCAGCAGGTCACTGCCGGTCGGGCTATCCGCATCGGTGATGCCATGCGAGATGCTCTCGATATGGCCGTGCAGCTCCTGTCCGCTCATCAACTGCACGCGGGTGCCGTCACCCACATGCAACTGCGCCAGCTTGGTCTCTTCGAAATAACCGTAGACCCAGAACGAATTGGTATCGATCACCGCCAGTTTGGCCGCGCCGGCGGTAGCGTAATCACCCTGCCGCACTTCTAGGTTGGTCACATAGCCATCCACCGGCGCCCGCACCTGGGTACGCTCCAGGTTCAATTCGGCCGTATCCAATGCTGCCTGCGCCTGCTCCACCGCGGCCAGTGCCTGCTGCTGCGAGGCACTGGCCTGCTGACGGCTGGCCTGCGCCTGTGCCACCCCGGCGCGCGCTGCCTGCACAGCACTGAACGCATCGGTGCGCGCTTCTTCGGAAATCAAACTGCCAGTGATGCGCTGGCGTCGCTCGTACTGCTGTTGGTAGCGGCTGGCATTGGCGCTCTGCTGTGCAGCGCCGGCTGCCGCGACCTGGATGCTTGCACCTGCCGCACGCGCCGCTGCCTGTGCGGCGGCCAGGTTGCCGCGTGCCTGGTTCAAGGCGTTCTGGTAGCGCGCCGGGTCGATCTGGTACAGCACGTCGCCGCGCTTCACCAACTGGTTGTCACGCACCGCGACCGCGCTGACCGGGCCGGAGACATCCGGCGCCACGCGTACCACTTCCGCGCGCAGGCGGCCTTCCCGGGTCCACGGCGAGTACATGTAATGCCGCCACATCGCCATCGCGATCAAGGCAGCTATCACCACCACCACGGCGGTGATGGAGAAACGAAGAATGGATTGGACTTTGGGGGTCATGGGGAGTTCTCAGAACAGCAGCAGGCCGAAGCTGCCAAACAGACAGATGAAGACCGCGGTGCGGAACAAGGCCGGGTGCCAGACGTTGCGGTACCAACCGCGACGGCCAGCCAGCGTGTCCAGCGCCCACAGCGCGATGCAGACCAGTACGAACAACAACAGCAGGCCGGGAAACAGGGTTCCCGCGAATGCAATCTCAATGGGCATGGCGAGGTGCCTCCGGCTTTGAATCAGTGGGTGCGATGTAGGCGGCCATGACTGAGCTGTCATCCACCATCGCCAATCGCACCAGGCGCAGGTGCAGCAGCACCCGCGCGGCGACACCGCCGTCGACGGCCTGTGCGCGCGCCAGCGCGATGGCCTCGGTCAGCGCGGTGTCGGCGCGTTGCCATGCCGTTGCATCCGGCAGGGCGAAGAAATCGGCCAAGGCCCGTACCACCGAATCCACGCACTGGCGCAGTTGCGTCGATGCCGGTTCACGCGCCACATCCTGCCGCAGGTGGATCAGGGCGCGGCCGGTTTCGTTGACCGCCAAGGCCCAGGCCAGCTGCTGGCGGGACTCCTCGCTGCCCGCCGCCGTGTGGGTGACGATCTGGTGCAGCAGGTCGCTGTTGATGCTTTCGAAACGGTGCTGGAGCCCACGCAACGGCGCCTGCGCCGCCAAGCGCACCTGTGCGCGCAAGCCCGCCATCTGTCGCCGCCGCAACCATGCCGTGCCCACCAGCGGTGGCATCAACGCGAAGCTCAGTACCGCCGCGCCCATCGCCATCATCTGTGAGGTGCCTTCGTTGAAGAAGCGCACCGGGTCGAAAGCGTGCACGCTGGTGATGGCCAGGATATTGACCAGGCCCATCGTATAGCCCAGCCCGAACA
The DNA here is from genome assembly GCF_056760015.1 of Stenotrophomonas sp. STEN029. Classification (NCBI taxonomy): domain Bacteria; kingdom Pseudomonadati; phylum Pseudomonadota; class Gammaproteobacteria; order Lysobacterales; family Lysobacteraceae; genus Stenotrophomonas; species Stenotrophomonas sp. STEN029. The sequence continues at coordinate 14,111 of NZ_JBRREC010000026.1, forward strand.
CCGACAGCTTGGGGCGGCTGACCATATAGGGGCCGACCACAAAGAACGGCAGCAACCCCGCAACCAGCAGGACGAAACCTTCCATCCGGGTCAGCACCATGTAGTCACAGACATAGGCTGCGAACACGCCAAGCAGATAGCCCCAGGCGACTTTGCCGGTCATCCGCGCCGCATTTGGCATGGTGGCGAACAAGCCGGAGAAGATGGTTGCCAGCAACATCACGTTGACCGCCATCGCCCAGCCACTGGCGGCCCATAGCGCACCCAACAGCAGCATGGTGATGGCTGTGCGGGTGAACGCCACCGCGGCACCGAGATAATCATTGCCGCGGATGAACTGCGCACGTGCATCGTCTTCGGTCGGTGCGACCTGCAGCGTCAGCTGCCGACGTGCATGCACGTAGTGTTCAAGCTCCTTGACGAAGCGCCGCAACAACTGCGCCCCCACATCGAAGTCCTCGACCTGGGTGACGTCGCCCAGGGCAGCCCGCAGCTCGACCGAGCGCGCAGCAAGGCCTTTGCGTACGGCGTGGATCTGCTCTGCCAGTTGCGCCGGCGATTGTTCACTGGCTTGCAGGGCGGCACCCAATGGCAGGTACAAGGCCTGCAGCGCCTGGCCCGCGGCCGGGTCGGGCTGGCGAAGCAAGCGGTTGATCAGATGGTGCAGGGACTGGAACGTGGTCGACGCCGCCATGAAGCGCTGGTTGAAGCCCTGCAGGTGCGCGCTGCGCGCACGCGCTTCCCCGTCTTCGAAGATCACCGAGCTGCGCAGATCCTCCAGCGTCACCGCGTCGCGCACCACGCGCAGATGTGCCTGCTCCATGCGCTCGCGTGGTACCTCGCCAAGCAGGGCGCCACGCATGAAACCAAGGAAACTCTCATACTGGTTGTTCACCGCCGTGCGCAAGGTGTCACGCAGGCGCACCGGGAAAATGGTATCGCTGATCACCGCGGTCACCAGCAGGCCCAACAGCACCTCGCTGATGCGCGCCACCGCCGAATCGAAGATCTGCCCGGGATGGCTGGAGATCACCGGCAAGGCAATGATGGCCGCGGTGTAACCGGCAAGCACGAAGGCATAGGACTTGAAGTTGCGATGCAGGGTAGCGCCGGCCACACAGCCAGCGATCCACAGCGCCATCAGCAGCAGGAAGGGCTCACGTTGCTGCGGGAACAAAGCCACGATAAGCAACGCACCTGCGGCACCGGCGAAGGTGCCGAGCACCCGGTAGAACGCCTTGGCCAGCACCATGCCGCTTTGCCGGTGCATGACGATGACCGTGGTCATCATTGCGGTACCCGGCTGCGGCAGCTGCAGGCGCATGGCCAACCAACCGGTCAGGAAGAAGGCCACGGTCGTGCGCAACACGAACAGCCAGGTGTCAGCCTCGCCCTTGAGGAAGCCGCGCATGCCGGCATGCCAGGGCGTCGTCGCCGACGCGCTTACCGATGAAGGGATGGCAGACATGGCGTACTCAGATGGCCTCGATGCCATCAAGCATCTTTTTCAGCAGCCGTTCGAGCTGGTGCTGCTCACTCTCATCCAGGCCCTGTACCTGCAGGACCAGCAGTTCGGCCATCTCCGGCAGCAGACTCTGGATGCAGGCCAGGCCTTTGTCGGTCAGGTGCAGCCCCAGTTTGCGCCGGTCACTGGTGTCCGGAATCCTCTCCAGCAGGCCCTTGTTGCAGAGCTGGTCGGTGAGGCGGGTGATGTTGGCGGACTTTTCGGTGGCGGCCTCGGCCAGTTCCGACGGGTTCAGCGGGCGGTCCGGCGTGCCGTACAGCATCATCAGGATGTTGTATTCGGCGTGACTGAGGTCGAAATCACGCAACACCGCGTTGGCGCGGTCATGGACGGTCTTGTAGATGCCCTTGACCAGGCGCACCAGCACCGCCGGCTCACGGGGAAAGCCCGGCCAGCGGGCGCAAGTGGCATCAATCCGGGTCTCGGTCGCGTCGAAGCTGCTCATGGGCTATCCGGCTCATTCTGAGATGAGGCAGATAATACACATATGTAATATAAACTTTTAAATAAATTTTGCGCTGACAGCGTTCCACGTTCAGCGTGGGGCCAGATAACCCTCACGAACCCCGCGCGGCGACAACAGCAGCTGCCACAACTGCGAGTGGCGGGTACGGAAGGTCGCCATCGACGCAGCCAGGTAGAAACGCCACATGCGCCGGAAGCGCTCGTCGTAGCGCGCGTCCAGCTGCTCCCACGCCGCCTCGACGTTGTCGCGCCAGGCCTGCAGGGTACGGTCGTAGTCGGTGCCGAAGTTGTGCCAGTCCTCCAGCACGAACAACCCTTCCATCGCATGGGTGATCTGCGCCGCTGAGGGCAGCATCGAGTTGGGGAAGATGTACTTGGCGATCCACGGATCGGTGCGGTCGCGACTGATGTTGGTGCCGATGCTGTGCAGCAGGAACAGGCCCTGCTCACCCAGGCAGCGCCTCGCAACCTCGAAGTAACTGCGGTAGTTCTTGACCCCGACATGCTCGAACATACCCACCGAGAACACGGCGTCGAAGTGCTCGTCCAGCTCGCGGTAGTCCTGCAGGCGAATCTCGACCGGCTGGCCGGCACACAGCTCACGGGCAAACGCGGCCTGCTCCTGCGAGATGGTTACGCCCACGCCGCGCACGCCATAACGCTCGGCCGCGAACTTCAGTGCCTCGCCCCAGCCACAGCCGATATCCAGCACGCGCATACCCGGCTGCAGGCCGAGCTTGCGGCAGATCAGTTCGAGCTTGGCTTCCTGCGCGTCGTCAAGATTGCTGGCATTGCGCCAGTATCCGCAGCTGTAGACCAGCCGCTTGCCAAGCATGGCCCGGTAAAGGTCGTTGCCCAGGTCGTAATGCCGCTTGCCAACCTCGTAGCTGCCCTGCCCGCTCTGCAGGTTGAACAGCTTGGCCTTGAGCGCGTCCCAGACTTCACCACTGCCATGCACGCGCTCGTCCAGTCGCGCATCCAGCAGGTGGGTGAGCAGGCCATCCAGCGAATGCGCCTGCCACCAACCTTCCATGTAGCTCTCGCCCAGACCGAGCGAACCGTCGGCCAGCACCCGCGCATAAAAGCGCGGGTCGAGGATGTCCAGGTCCTGCGGCCTGTCACCACCGGGGGTGATATCGGCATCCTGCAGCAGTGCTTCCACACGTCGTTGCAGCCCCGCATCCATCACTGACCTCCTGTGTTTCAGGGGCGTGCGAACAGCCCCTGGTAAGCCGCCGCCACATGGGGCAACAACACGGCCGCCGGCACGTCCACCGTCTGCGTGCCATCCGAGTACGGCCCCACCTGGTAGGGTGGGAACACGAAGCGCAGCGCTGAGATCTTGCCGGCCGCATCCAGCACGGGCTGGAACTGACCGAAGTTGGTGGCGTCGGCGGTGGTGCCTTCGTCGATCATCTTGGACAGGTTGCGGACCTGGGCCTGCTGTTCTTCCGGCGACATGTCCTCGCCCTGCGCACGCACGGTGGCCTGCTCCAGCAGCTTGTCCTCGGTGAAATCGCTGATCGCCTGCCAGCCCTTGGTCGTGGTGATCAGATCTTCTGCCTTGAGCAGTTGCTGCTGCTCGGGCAGCCATACAAAACGGGCTACCAACGGCTGGCCGTGGGCGCCACCGGTGTAACTGCTGCCATCGGCCGAAACCGCGACAACCGCCGGCGATTCCACCAGCATGTCGAAGGCCAGTGACAGTTCATACGGGGCGGTGGGCTTGTCATTGCCCAGCTCGGACACCGACTTCAACAGGTCAGCCTTGGCATGGCCTGCATAATCGCTCAGCGCATTGGCCAGACCCGGGTACTTGGCGGCTGCCGGTGGGTAGCTGATACCAATGACATAGCTTGGGGTGTTTTCAATCACATCGCGCAGATCAGCTGCCGCAGGTGCGACCGCAACCGGTGCCTGCACCGGTTCCGCGGCCGGTGCGACCGGCGCACCTTGCTCATCCTGCTTGCAACCAGCCAATGCCAGCAGCAATACCGCTGCGGCAGACGATCCCCGTACCAACCTGTTCATGCCCTTTGATCCCTTGGAGGTGTGTGCGGCCGCCCGGTCGGGCTTGGCCATGCCAGCGAATTATCCCAGCAGGTCTGCATATTCGCCATGACGTTGCATGAAAGCTGCGGCATAGGCGCAAGCCGGTATCACCTTCCAGCCTGCAGCGCGTGCATGCTCCAGCGCGAACCGGGTCAATGCCGCGGCAACACCACGCCCGCCGATGGCCTCGGGCACCCCGGTATGGGTGATGACCATCACGCCGCCGTCCAGTTCGTAATCCAGCACCGCGCGCTGACCATCAACCAGGGTCTGGAAGCGGCTTGCAGCCGCGTCATGTTCGATATCTGGAACTGGTGGTTTGCTCAAGCTCATGAGGACTCCTGCGGAACGCGGTGGACGTGGTGAAAGCGAGGTGATGACGCGAGCTGGCGGTCGGAAGCGCCACTTTGCGTCACTTTCCGACATCGGCGCCAGCAGCGCCACTGCCATCAAAGCATGGACTGCGTCTCAAAAGCTGGCACGGGATTTGCTGCGTATACCCGCAAACAACAGCTGACAGCCGAGGTGTCCCGTGTTCGACAACGACCGCACGATGCAGATCCCGTCCAACGACCATGACTCCACCCTGCTGGAAGGCCTGTTCCAGTTGGCCGTCGCTGGCGACACCGACGGCTGGGAATTCAAGAAAATCGACAACGAAGTCTATTCGCGTCTGCTCGACAGCTACACCGCCTGAGCCAGCCACCAGCGTTCACGCGTGCGGTGCGTCCAGGGCGCAGCTGCCATGAACGAAACGGGGCCGCGACGACACGATGCGCGCGGCCCCCGGCATGAGGGGCGATACAGCCCCCAGCTCCCTCTCCGCTGATCAGAAGCGGAAAGTAGGATTCATCAGACTCTGCAGGAAGTGCTGCAGCAGCTCCGGCTCCATGATCAGCATGAACATCACACCGAAAGCGGCACCGGCAAGGTGTGCGCTGTGATTGACGTTGTCCCCGCCCTTCTTGTCCATCCAGATGCTGTAGCCGACGTAGAACGCAGCATACAGAATGGCCGGCGCCGGGATGAACATCACCAGGATCAGCTTCCACGGCGCGATCAGGATGTAGGCAAACAGCACAGCCGACACCGCCCCTGAAGCACCCAGGCTCAGATAGTTCGGATTCTTCTGGTTCTTCAGGTAGGTCGGCAGGATCGATACCACCAGCGCCGACAGGTAGAACAGCGGATAGACCCACCACTGCCCGGTGGTACCGAGCATGATGACCTCGATCGAGCGGCCGAAGAAGTACAGGGTCACCATGTTGAATAACAGGTGGCCGAAATCAGCATGGATGAACCCGTAGGTCACCAGCCGGTCGTACTGCTTGTGCTTGTCGATCGCCGGCGGCCACAGGATCAGCCGGTCAGCCAGCTTGCGGTTGTTGAACGCCATCCACGACACCAGCGCGGTGATGGCGATCAGGATCAGGGTTATCGGTCCTTGCATATTCAAACCGCCCGGTAGTTGTCGACCATCTTGTAACGGCGCGCGTAGATGCCGAACGCCAGCGCCGCGATGAAGGCAAAGCCAGCGAAGAAGAACATCAGGAACGCCGTTTCGCTCAAGCCGGTACTGGCAATACGGTCGGTGACTGCATGGTTGCGCACCGCCGCGTTGGACAGCAGCACCCACAGGTTACCGATGGTGGTGGTCAGGTTCCAGAAGCTCATCACCACCCCCTTCATGGATGCCGGTGCCTGACTGTAGGCGAACTCCAGACCGGTAGCCGAGACCAGCACTTCACCGAAGGTCAACAGCGCATAGGGCAGCACCTGCCAGAAGATCGACATGGCATCACCACCGTCCATTACCACCTGGATGCCGCCCACCACGATCCAGGCCAGACCGCTGAAGGCGATACCGGCGGTCATGCGCCGCAGCGCGGTCGGCTCGAAGCCGAAACGACGCAGCGCCGGGTACAGCACCAGATTGTTGAACGGGATCAGGATCATCACCAGCAGCGGATTGAGCGCCTGCATCTGCGAGGCGGTGAACCAGCTGGGCATGCTCATCTGCTGGCCCTGCAGCACCCAGGTCGAGGCCTTCTGGTCGAACAAGGAGAAGAACGGGGTGGTCAGAGCGAAGATCACCAGCACCTTCAGCACCGAACGCACGCCCTCGACAGCCGCCTCCGGGTGCACGCCGCGGGCGCGGTCCAGCTGCAGCATGGTGCCGCCGCCAATACCGGCCAGCACCGAGACCAGCGCCAGACACAGGCAGATCACGATGCCCAGGCTGGGCACCAACGCGAACGAAGCCAGCGCCAGCACCACGCCCAGCACCGCCACCACCAGACCCATGCGGCCCTGGCCCGGGGCTTGTGCCAGCAGCGCGGTACGCACCACGTTGGCGAAGGAATGCGGGTCCTTGGGCGGCAGCGGCACCAGCACGTAGCGCTTGCGTCCCAGCCAGAACACGAAGGTGGCCACGAACATCAGGATGCCGGGAATACCGAACGCCCACTGCGGGCCGAGGTTCTTCAGCGCCAGCGGAATCAGCAGCGAGGCGAACAGCGAGCCAAAATTGATGATCCAGTAGAACGCGTCAAACACGATCTTGGCCAGGTGCTTGTTGCCCTGGTCGAACTGGTCACCCATGAACGAAGCCACCAGCGGCTTGATGCCACCTGCGCCCAGCGCAATCAGGCCCAGGCCCAGGAAGAAGCCCTGGCGGTTGCCCTCGAACAAGGCCAAGCACAGATGGCCAACGCAGTAGATCAGGCTGAACCAGAGGATGGTGTGGTACTTGCCGAAAAAGCGGTCGGCCAACCAGCCACCGAGCAGCGGGAAGAAATACACGCCGATCATGAAGCTGTGCATGATGTCCTTCGCCTCGCCAGCACGGCCTTCGGCGGTGATCTCCTGCAACAGCAGCGAGGTGATCAGGAACTGCACCAGGATGTTGCGCATCCCGTAGAAGCTGAAGCGTTCGCACGCCTCGTTACCGATGATGTAGCCGATCTGGCGCGGCATCTTTGCCTTGGGGTTCGGGGCTGCTGCCACGTCGTTGGTCGTCATCTGCGGGCGATCCGTGAATACAAAGGTTGCAAGCGTAACGCATCAAGCCGCCCGCCAGACCGGTTCAGCCCAGCAAAACACCTACCGCCTGCACCAGCAAAACCTCAGTGCCAGCGCATGCACGCCCCTTCCACGCGGAAAGCATTAGCATGACAGCCCCTCATCTTGAGGCGTTGCAATGCTGCGCTGGGGCTGTTTTGGACTGCTTGTCCTGTCATTTGGTGTCATGGCCGAGCCGGTGTTGCCGGTCATCAAGGTAGCCAACCTGCGTCTCCCCGACAGTGGTGAGATCTGGACCGGCCAGCGCGACCGGATCGCCGCACTGATCCAGGACCTGCGGCCGGACGTGATTGTGGTACAGGACGTGCGCCAGCTGGCCAACACCCCCAACCCCGCCTGCTGGCTCGGTAGCCGCCTCAAATACAGCTGCGACTTCATCAGTGCCGACCGACCCAGCCAACCGGTGCGCCGCGGCAATGCGGTGCTGACCCGCCTGCAGGCACAGCAGGATGGCATCACCCTGCTGCACGGTGACGACGCCCCCACTGCCGCCGGCATGCAGCGCCTGCAACTGCAACAGGCGCAACTGAACATCTACGCCGCCAGCATGTGCCCCGGCGACAACAGTCCGATCGCACGCGGCCATCAGGCTGCCGACCTGCGCTCATGGATGGATGCCACGGCTGATGGCCTGCCGTCGCTGATCATCGGTGACTTTGCTGCGCCCACCGAGGAGCTTGTTCGGCAACTGCCGGGGTATCAGCCCGCACGCAGGAATCCGTCCAACCGTCGAGGCGATGCCCGCCTAGCAAGCGATGCGCAGCATGGGCTGGATGTGCTGTACCAGGTCCGCAGCTTCGCCGACATCACCCAGCAGGCGATCCAGCTACCCGCCACTGACGCGCAATCCGCACCCGAGCCACTGGGCATGATGGCAACGCTGCGCATCACCCGCCTCCCCGCCGCCGATGACGCCGAGCAACCCTGACGCGGCAGTTGCCGACGGTCGCTTGTGGGCGCGGCGTCAGCCGCGAAGCTGGAGCGTCATCAGGTTGCCAGTTTGGCCGCAGCCGGAGCAGTTCCGGCTTCGCGACTGACGCCGCTCCCACAACATCGCCTTCGCGGCGCCATCAACGACAAAGGCCGGGCTATGCCCGGCCTTTGTACTGGCGACCGCCCCGACATGGGGCGACCGCCTCAGGTCACCGCTATCAGGCAATCGCTTCCTGGTAACGACGCTCGACCTCGTTCCAGTCGACCACGTTGAAGAACGCGCCAATGTATTCCGGGCGACGGTTCTGGTACTTCAGGTAATAGGCATGTTCCCACACGTCCAGCGCCAGGATCGGGGTGTTGCCGTCCATCAGCGGGCTGTCCTGGTTGGCCGAGGACTCGACGACAACCTTCTTGTCCGGGGTGACGCTCAGCCACGCCCAGCCGCTGCCGAAACGGGTCAGCGCGGCCTTGGTGAAGGCTTCCTTGAACTTCTCGAAACCGCCCAGCTGCGATTCGATGGCCTTGCCCACGTCACCGACCGGCTCGCCGCCGCCATTGGGCGACATCACGGTCCAGAACAGCGAATGGTTGGCATGGCCGCCACCGTTGTTGCGCACCGGGCCCTGCAGGTTTTCCGGCAGCGACTTGGTCTTCTTCACCAGCTCATCAACCGGCAGATCGGCGTATTCGGTGCCTTCCAGCGCAGCATTGACGTTGTTGATGTAGGTCTGGTGGTGCTTGCTGTGGTGGATCTCCATCGTGGCCGCATCGATATGCGGTTCCAGGGCGTCGTAGGCGTAAGGCAGCTTGGGCAGGGTGTAAGCCATGAGGGATCTCCTTTGGATAGCCGGTTTCTGTGTCTGGTCGAAAAACCAGACGGTGCGCTATCAATGGTAGGGACGATGCAGCAACTTACCAAGGGTGTTGTAGAGGAAACTTTGTCCCGCGCTTGGGCGATGGACACCGCAGGGGCGATCTGCGCGATCGTTGTTACCGTTGCGTGAAGCCAGCCTACTGAACCATCTGTTCAACAAACCCGCTGTCATGGCGTGATAATCGTCACCTGTCCCGGAATTTTCCTACTGCCCATGCGCAAGCCCTTACTCCTGGTCGTCGCCATTGTCCTGCTGATCGCCGGACTGTGGGGCATGCGCGTGCTGCAGCAACCTGCACCACCGCAGTTCGCACCGTCGCTGTCGCAGGATTTGCCTGTAGCGGCCGAGACCAGCCAGAACGGACGTAGCGACGAGCGCAGCAAAGATCCGCTCCCGGCTTTCCTGCCGGCAGAAGCGCGCGCGACCATCGACTTGATCCAGCGCGGCGGACCGTACCCGCATCGCCAGGACGGCAGCACCTTCGGCAACCGCGAGCGCCAGCTGCCACAGCGCCCGCGTGGCTATTACCGCGAATACACCGTGGATACCCCCGGTCTAAGCCATCGTGGCGCCAGACGCATCGTCACCGGCGGTGACCCGCCGGATGCCTGGTACTACACCGACGACCACTACGAGAGCTTCCGCAGCTTTGAAGTCCCCGCCAGGAGTACGCCATGAGTGACAGCGGTTTCGATATGGGCCTGGAGGATGTCAGCCAGGCCGGCGTCTACGGCGTCGGCGATGGCGACCTTGGTGGCTTGGCGGCGGTTGCACGCGATGCAGGGCTGCGTGTGTGCCGCATCGACCTGGAAGACTGCGCCGACAAGCGCACCTTGCTGATGCGACTCGGCACGCAACTCGACTTCCCCGCAGGCTGGAGCCGCAACTGGGATGCCCTGTCCGATGGCCTGCGTGACCTGTCCTGGTTGCCGGCCAACGGCTATGCATTGCTGTTCAGCGATGCCAACGACCTGCGCCAGGGCAGCCCGGCGGACTTCGATACCTTGCTGGATGTGCTCTCCGAAGCCTCCGCCAGCTGGGCCGAGGACAAGGTGGCGTTCTGGGCTTTCCTGGAACTGCCGGGCGGTGGCGAAGAAGCAACTGCCGACGAGGAAGAATGATCCTCAGCGGGTGGCCTGCAGCCAGCGTGCCAGGCCGTCCAATTGCTGCGCCTGGACCTTGTCCACCACCGGCGCCAAGGCGCTGAGGTCGTCTGGGCTGTAGCCGCCAGCCCGGTAGCGCCACGTCACCCGGGTAGATGTACCTTCTGCCTGCAACGTCCATTCGGCGACGCCATGCAGGCCCATGCCTTGCATTGGCCCCAGCCCGCCGGTCATCCGCAAGGTTTTCTGCGGATCGACGAACACTACCTGCAGGTGCTGCGCCTGTTGCGCGCCGGCAATTTCACAGAAACAGCCACCGGCGCGGGCATCGATGGACAGTTTTGCTGCCTTGCCCCACCAACTGTGATCTTTTGGCCACCAATGATCGATATCGGCGGTCATCGCCTGCCAAACGCGCGTAGGCGTGGCTGCGATCTGGACACTGTTTTCGACGGTGAAGCCACTGGGTGTGGCGTCTTTGACTTCGGCGTAGGCCGGTAAGGCGAAAGCTATTGCGAGCAGCAGGAGCGTATTGAGTCTGCGGTGCATGGCTGCTGCTCTTGTTGAATGGCATCAGCATGCGCGGAGCGTGGTTGGGCCGCAAGCGCTTGGGCTCATGGCGAAGAGCCCCCTCCCTCGGACCTTCGCCACAAGGGAGGTGGCGTAGTGCCGAGCCATGCTCGCCAGGGGCCTTCCCAGCCATCCATCAGCGCTACAGCTGCAAGCCCCCCCCAAAAAACCAAAATCAAAAGCTCAAAGCACCCCTCCCCAGCCCTCCCCTGCACCTGCGGTGCAAGGGGGGGAGCGAAGCGGAGAGCCCCCCCCTTCGGCCGAGCAGCTGAGCCCTCCCTTTCGCGCAGCGAAGGGGAGGGTTGGGAGGGGTGCGTTTGATCTTCGCCAATTGCGCGATTGCAGGACTACTGCGAGACGCCCCCTCCCCAACGCGGTTGTAGTGCCGAGCCATGCTCGGCAGAAGCCTTCCCAGCAATCCATCGGCGCGGCAGCTGAACTCCGTGAAACCTGCGGATCAACAGCTCAAAGCACCCCTCCCCAGCCCTCCCCTACGCCTTCGGCGCAAGGGAGGGGGCAGAGCGTCAGCGCACGTCCGCCGAAACCGGCCCCTTCAATTCTATGGTGTTGCCATCCGGATCTCTGAAATACAGCGACAAGCCATCCCCTTCAGCACCGAAGTTCACCTCGGCTGCCGCCAACGGCGTTGCACCGTGCAGGGACAGATACGCAACCAGGCCTGCCTCATCGAAAGGCTCGACGCGCAGGCACAAATGATCAACATTGCGCGCCTCCTGTCCCGGCCCGGCACCACCGCGCGCACCCAACGTGCCATCCAGAGTGATCAAGTCGATCATCGACGCTCCGGCACGCAGATGCACCAGGCCAAGATGGTCGCGTCGACGCACCACCTCGCAGCCGAGCACGGTTGAATAGAACGTAATGCTGCGCTCCAGGTCGCGGACCCGGAACACCACATGGTCGATACGTGCAACGTCGAACGGCCGTTTCATCATCACCTCACCGCATCCATGGACACCATCCTGCCGCCCTCGGCGAGGACGGCAGGTGAAGCAAGGCGTGGCCCATCAGAACCGGTTCAGGCGTCCAGTTCCTGCCAACGGGCGTAGGCGGCATCCAGCTCGGCCTGCACCTTGGTCAGCTGCTGGGTGTGGGCCGTGACTTCAGCGCTGCTGCGGGTGTAGAACGAGGGATCGTTCATTGCCGAGGTCAGGCCTTCCACGTCCAGTTCCAGCTGTTCGATCTTGGCCGGCAGCTGCTCCAATTCGCGCGCGTCCTTGAAGCTCAGCTTGCGCTTGGGCGCGGCATCAGCAACCGGCGCGGCAGGTGCAGCGACAGGTGCTGCCGTCGCCGAGGCCTTGGCCACCGCCATCGCGGTCTGGGTCGGTGCCGGGCGCTGGCGCAGCGAGTCGCTGTAACCGCCGATGTAGTCACCTACCTTGCCTTCGCCTTCCAGCACCAGCGTGGAGGTCACCACGTTGTCGAGGAAGTCACGGTCATGGCTGACCAGCAGCAAGGTGCCGGTGTAGTCGGCCAGCAGCTCTTCCAGCAGCTCCAAGGTTTCCACGTCCAGGTCGTTGGTCGGCTCATCCATCACCAGCAGGTTGGACGGCTGTGCGAACAGCTTGGCCAGCAGCAGGCGGTTGCGCTCACCGCCGGACAGGCGGGTGATCGGCGCGCGTGCGCGTTCCGGGGTGAACAGGAAGTCCTGCAGATAGGCATGCACATGCTTGCGCTTGCCGTTGAGGTCGATGAAGTCCGCGCCTTCGGCCACGTTCTCGATCGCGCTCCAGTCCTCGCGCAAGGTGGCACGGTACTGGTCGAAATAGGCGATCTGCAGGTTGGTGCCCTGACGCACTTCGCCGCTGTCCGGCTGCAGTTCGCCCAGCAGCAGCTTCAGCAAGGTGGTCTTGCCGCTGCCGTTGGGGCCGATCAGGCCTATGCGGTCACCGCGCAGGATGGTGGTTTCGAAGTCCTTGACCATCACCCGCTCGCCGAACGAGAAGGAGATGTTCTTGATGTCGATGACCTTCTTGCCGGAGTTCTCGGCACCGGCCGCTTCCAGCTTGACGTTGCCACCGAGCTCACGGCGCTGGCTGCGCTCGTTGCGCATCGCCTTGAGCCGGCGCACGCGGCCTTCGTCGCGGGTACGGCGGGCTTTGATGCCTTGGCGGATCCAGACTTCTTCCTGCGCCAGCAGCTTGTCGAAGCGGGCGTTTTCCTGCGCCTGCGCGTTGAGGCGCTCTTCGCGGCGGCGCTCGTAGTTGTCCCAGTCGCCCGGCCAGCTGGTCACCTGGCCACGGTCGATCTCGACGATGCGGGTAGCCAGGGCGCGCAGGAAGCGGCGGTCATGGGTGACAAACACCACGCAGCCGTTCCAGCCCTTGAGGAAGGTTTCCAGCCAATCGATGGCTTCGATGTCCAGGTGGTTGGTCGGCTCGTCGAGCAGCAGCACATCAGGGCCGGCGACCAGCGCACGCGCCAGCAGCACACGGCGCTTCATGCCGCCGGACAGACGGCCGAATTCGGCGTCGCCATCCAGGTCGAGCTTGGTCAAGGTTTCCTCGACGCGCTGGTCCAGACCCCAGCCATCGGCGGCGTCGATCTTGGCCTGCACATTGCCCATGGCCTCGCCATCGAAGACCTCGGCGTGGCTCAGGCGGTGGAACTCGGCCAGCCAATGGCCGAGCTCGCCAAGACCATCGGCGACCACGTCGAACACGCTGCCGGCAGCGCCATGCGGCACTTCCTGCTCGAGCCGGGTGACGCGCACGCCCTGCTGCACGCGCACCTCGCCGTCATCGGGCTTGAGCTCGCCAGCCATCAGCTTCATGAGAGTGGATTTGCCGGCGCCGTTGCGGCCGATCAGGGCGATACGCTCACCAGTCTCGATCGACAGTTCGGCTTTTTCCAGCAACAACGGGCCGCCGACGCTGTAGTCGACGTTCTGCAAGGTAATCAAAGGCATGGGCGTATTGTACGGGGTCCGGCGGTCGACCGCGCTCAATCGTCGCTAAACACTTCCGCCGGCAGGCCCAGCAGCTGGCGCAGGCTGGACGGAATCCGCTTGCCGGGATGGCGCACCACCCACAACTGACGCTGCAAGGGCGGCAAGGGCGTGGCCAGCACCTGCAGCTTGCCCAGCGTCACTAGGTCGGCCACCGCATGCCGCGACAGGCAGGCCAGGCCCAGCCCGGCGACCGCACCCTGCTTGATCGCCTCGGTACCACCGAGCTGCAACACCTCGGCAAATCCATGCAGATGCGGCAACAAGGCCTGCTCGGCAGCTTCACGAGTGCCTGAACCGGGTTCGCGCAGCAGCCAACGCGCCTGCCGCAGTGTTGCCAGGTCGGCTCCCTTGCTGAACTGCGCGGCAAGCGGATGTCGTTCGCCAAACACCACCACCAGTTCGTCCTGCTGCCAGTGCGCCACTTCCAGCCCCGGTTCGTGGCTTGGCCCTTCGATCAAGCCGACATCCACTTCCAGCCGCTGCACGGCGGTGGTGACCTCGCGGGTATTGCCGATCACCAACTCGACATGGGCATGTGGATTGGAGGCCTGCAGGTCGGCGATACGTGCCGGCATCAGGTAGTTGCCGATGGTGGTGCTGGCGCCGACCTGCCAACGCACGGCGGCGCCGGTCTGGCTGTCGGCACGGAACCGCCGCTCGATATCGGTCATCCCCGCGAGCAGGGCCCGCGCCTGTGGCAGCAATGCCCGGCCATGGCCGTTCAGCACCAATCTGCGGCCAATCCGGTCAAACAAGGCCAACCCGAGCAGGCTCTCCAATTCGACCAGCGCAGCACTGACCGCCGATTGCGACAAGCCCAGCAACTCGCCCGCTGCCGTCGTGGTACCGGCTTCGGCAATGCCGGAAAAGATCTGCAACTGGCGCAGGGATAGATGCATAACCTATCTCGAAAATCGGTTGATTCAACCAATATTATCCGTTTTACAGGTAATAACCGTGGGTGCAGCATGGGCCATCCTCTAATAACCCAACGTTATGAACACCTCGACCCATGGGCTGACCTCAATGCCCCTCTCCCGCCTCCCCGGCCTGCTGCTGACGGCCGCCGTCGCCGGCCTGTCGATCTGGCTGGGCACCTTGCCGTGGATGCAGAACCACGGCATCAGCGCGCTGACCCTGGCCATCGTCATCGGTATCGTGCTGGGCAACACGGTTTATCGCAGCCTGGCGGCGCGCGCGGACGCTGGCGTTGGTTTCTCCAAGGCCACCTTGCTGCGCGCCGGCATCATTCTCTATGGCCTGCGACTGACCCTGCAGGACATCGGCCAGGTTGGCATTGCTGGTGTGGCAATCGATGCGCTGGTGTTGTGCTCGACCTTCGGTCTGGCTTGGTGGCTGGGCACCAAGCTGTTGGGCATGGACCGCAATTCGGCCCTGCTGATCGGCGCCGGCAGTTCGATCTGTGGCGCTGCAGCGGTGATGGCGGCAGAACCGGTGATCAAGGGCCGCGCCGAACAGGTGGCCGTCGCCGTGGCCACGGTGGTGGTGTTCGGCACGATCGCGATGTTCCTGTACCCGCTGCTGTACCAGTGGGGCGTGTCGGCGGGCTGGATGCCGCTGGATGAAACCGCGTTCGGCGTGTTTACCGGCTCTACCGTGCATGAAGTTGCGCAAGTGGTGGCTGCCGGCCGTGCGGTCAGTGAGCCCGCCGCCGATGCTGCCGTCATCACCAAGATGGTGCGGGTGATGATGTTGGCGCCGTTCCTGGTTGGCCTTTCTGCCTTGCTTGCCCGCGGCCAGAACAGCGCCACTGGTGAGCGCTCGAAGATCACCATTCCGTGGTTCGCGTTTGGCTTCATCGCGATGGTTGGTTTCAACTCGCTGCAGTTGCTGCCGGCCGAACTGGTCAAGGTGCTGGTTGACCTGGACACCGTGCTGCTGGCGATGGCGATGGCTGCGTTGGGCCTGACCACGCATGCTTCGGCACTGCGTCAGGCCGGCGCCAAGCCGATGCTGTTGGCTCTGCTGTTGTTCGTCTGGTTGTTGGCTGGCGGCATGCTGATCAATCTGGGGGTGCAGGCTGTGCTGGGCTGAAGTGGTATCGGGAAGGCCTCTGCCGAGCATGGCTCGGCACTACAAACCCGTCTCACGCGCGCAGGAGGCCGATTGGCCGCGGCTTAGCCCCTCTCCCGTTCACGGGAGAGGGGTTGGGGGTGAGGGCAGCTTTTCGCTGGTAAAGCCTCTGCCGAGCATGGCTCGGCACTACATTGCAAAAAAAGGCCTTCCCGGTCAGGGGAAGGCCTTTGTTCTTGCGGCTGCAGTCGGGTCGCCCTGGATCAGGCTTCCGGGCGCATGTACGGGAACAACAACACGTCGCGGATCGAGGCACGGCCGGTCAGCATCATCACCAGGCGGTCGATGCCGATGCCCAGGCCGCCGGTCGGTGCCATGCCATATTCCAGCGCACGGATGTAGTCGGCGTCGTAATGCATGGCTTCGTCGTCACCACCGTCCTTGGCTTCGACCTGGGCCTGGAAACGTGCAGCCTGGTCTTCCGGATCGTTCAATTCGGAGAAGCCATTGGCCAGCTCCTTGCCGTTGACGAACAGTTCGAAGCGGTCGGTGTAACCAGCGTCGTTGTCGCTGGCGCGGGCCAGCGGCGAGACCTCGACCGGGTGGTCGGTGATGAAGGTCGGCTGGATCAAGGTGTGCTCGACCGTGGCTTCGAAGATCTCCAGCAGCAGCTTGCCCCAGCCGTAGCTCGGCTTGACGCGGATCTTCAGGCGTTCGCAGTGGCGCAGCAGCGCATCACGATCAGTGCAGTCGGCGGCCGAAATCTCCGGGTTGTGGTGACGCACGGCTTCGTCCATGCGCCAGCGGCGGAACGCCGGGGCCAGGTCGATCTGCGCGCCATCCCATTCGACGACGGTGGTGCCGAGCACGCTCTGCGCCACATCGCGGATCACGCCTTCGGTCAGGTCCATCACTTCGTTGTACGTGGCATAGGCCTCGTACAGCTCCATCATGGTGAATTCCGGGTTGTGGCGGGTGCTGACGCCTTCGTTGCGGAAGTTGCGGTTGATTTCGTAGACGCGCTCAAGGCCACCAACCACCAGACGCTTCAGGTACAGCTCCGGTGCAACGCGCAGGTAGAGGTCCAGGTCCAGCGCATTGTGGTGGGTGGTGAACGGCTTGGCCGTGGCGCCACCGGGGATGTAATGCATCATCGGCGTCTCGACTTCGAGGAAGTCGCGGTTGTCCAGCCATGCGCGCATCGCGCGGATGATCTTGGAGCGCTTGATGAAGACGTCGCGCGATTCCGGGGTGACGATCAGGTCGACGTAACGCTGGCGATAGCGCTGCTCGACGTCGGCCAGGCCATGCCACTTGTCCGGCAGCGGGCGCAGCGACTTGGTCAGCAGGCGGATGCTGGTCGCCTTGACCGACAGCTCGCCGGTCTTGGTACGGGTCAGGCCGCCCTCGACGGCGATGATGTCACCCACGTCCCAGCCCTTGAACGCGGCGTAGATGTCGCCCAGCGCGGTGGCCTGCAGGAACAGCTGGATGCGGCCGCTCTCGTCCTGGATCTGGGCGAAGCTGGCCTTGCCCATGATGCGCTTGGCCATCAAGCGACCGGCTATCTTCACCGTGCGGCCAGTGGCTTCCAGCGCTTCGCTGGTCCAGGCCTCGGCATCGGCGTACTCGGCCTGCAACGTGCCGGCGAAGTCTTCGCGGCGGAAGTCGTTCGGGTAGGCGATGCCCTGCCCGCGCAGCGCCGTGAGTTTCGCACGGCGCTCGGCGATGAGGCTGTTCTCGTCGACGGGGAGCTGCTGCGTTTCAGGGGTCTGTTCGGTCATGGCTTTGATTTCTATTTGGGGGAGATAACCAAAGTGCGGCCACCGCCTGGTGAAACCGCACCGTACAACAAGGGAATGGCCCGCACAGGGCCATTCCGGATCACGCGTCGCTGCGTTTGGCGCCAGCTTCCAGGCCCGACTTGAGGCTGGCCTCGATGAACTCATCCAGGTCGCCGTCCAGCACCTTCTGCGTATCGGTACGTTCAACGCCGGTGCGCAGGTCCTTGATACGGCTCTGGTCGAGCACGTAGTTACGGATCTGGCTACCCCAGCCGATGTCCGACTTGGTCGCTTCCAGCGCATCACGCTCGCTGTTGCGCTTCTGCACTTCCAGCTCATAGAGCTTGGCGGCCAGCATCTTCATCGCGGTATCACGGTTCTGGTGCTGGCTGCGGCCGGTCTGGCAGGCAACCACGGTATTGGTCGGGATGTGGGTGATACGCACCGCCGACTCGGTCTTGTTGACGTGCTGACCACCGGCACCGGAGGAACGGTATACGTCGGTGCGCAGGTCAGCCGGGTTGATGTCGATCTCGATGTTGTCATCGACTTCGGGCGACACGAACACGGAGGTGAAGCTGGTGTGGCGGCGGTTGTCCGAGTCGAACGGCGACTTGCGCACCAGGCGGTGCACGCCGATCTCGGTCTTCAGCCAGCCGTAGGCGAACTCGCCTTCGACGCGGAAGGTGGCCGACTTGATACCGGCGACGTCGCCACCGGACACTTCCATCAGCTCGGTCTTCCAGCCGCGCGATTCGCACCAGCGCAGGTACATGCGCAGCATCATTTCCGCCCAGTCCTGGGCTTCGGTACCACCGGCACCAGCCTGGATGTCGACGAACGCATTGCAGCTGTCCATCTCGCCGGAGAACATGCGCTGGAATTCGAGCTTCTCGATGTGCGACTGGAACTTGTCCAGGTCGGCCACCACGGCCAGCGCCGTGTCCTCGTCCTGCTCGCTTTCGGCAAGCTCAAGCAGTTCGGTGGCCTCGGACAGGCCGTCCAGTACATCGGCGATGCCGGTGACGGTCTTGTCCAGCATCGAGCGTTCACGGCCCAGCGTCTGGGCGTACTCGGGATTGTTCCAGATGTCCGGATTCTCGAGTTCGCGGGTTACTTCTTCGAGGCGTTCTTTCTTGACGTCGTAGTCAAAGATACCCCCTGAGCGATAGCACGCGATCGGTGAGATCGGTGATTCGCTGGCGGATGGGATTGAGTTCGATCATGGTCGGTCTAGTGAGGCAGACAAGCTGTCAATTCTAGCATCCAGCTGCCTCCTGAATTGGGGCTTTGGGGCGTAAAGACGTTCTCGCTGAATAGACACAACTTAACGTTAGAATCGCCCCCTGACCCGCGAAGACGGGAAAAGGAGACATTTCTGACCATGAAGGACCTAAGCTTGAACGCCAGACACGCCCGCCTGTTTGCAGCCATCACCTTGACCCTGGCACTTGCTGCCTGCCAGAAGCTGGGCGGCATCGCCTCCAGCGGCGGCGACAAGGCCTCGAACCTGACCGTCGGGGAAACGGTCTCTGGTGAGATCACCTCGTCCAGCACCCTGAACTACAACGACGGCAGCCGTCACCAGGGCTACAAGATCACCATGAAGAACGGCGAAGCCGTCTCTCTGGAACTGGGTGGCTCGCTCAGCGGCCAGCTGGCGGTGTTCGACGGCCAGAACATGATCGCCAATGCCTCTTCCTCGGGCACGAGCGAAGGCGACTCCTCCAGCTCGGTCAACCTGGCCTTCCGCGCCCCCAAGGACGGCACTTACCTGGTCGCAGTCAACAGCGCCAGCGCCGACGCGTTTGGCCCGTTCAAGCTCAAGAGCGCCAAGGTCGTGCCGTATGACGGCAAGCCGCTGGGCGCCGAAAGCGAGATCACCGACTGGCTGATGGGTGACAAGCAGGAATACAAGCTCAAGGTCGACAAGGCCGGGCTGTATGCCATTACCCTGGAGTCCAGCGCATTCGACTCCTACCTGCGCCTGAACGGCCGCAACGTCGAGCTGGAAGACGATGACAACGGCGGCAACCTCAACGCCCGCATCCGCACCTACCTGGAGCCGGGCGAGTACACCGTCGCTGCTTCCTCGGTGAACGGCAACACCGGCTCGTTCAAGCTCAACGTCAAGCTGACCCCGACCGAGAATGGCCTGGTTACCCGTGACGGCACTGCGCTGACCGTGGGCCAGACCGCTCAATCGATGATGGATTCGCGTGGCCGCCGCACCTTCGTGCTGAATCTGGACGCCCCCAAGCACATCCAGTTCGACGCGATCGCCGATGGATTCGATTCGGTGCTGCACATCACCGGCCCGGGCGTCGACGAAGAGAACGACGACGGCGGCAACGGCACCAACGCCCAGCTGACCCTGAACCTGCGCGCCGGCCGTTACATCGTTGCGGTCACCAGCCTGGGCAGCCAGCAGGGCGTGTTCGAGCTGGAAACCACCGACCTCGGTGGTGATGTCGCCGCACCGAACAGCAACCGCAAGGATGCTGCCGAAGAGGCTGCCAGCGCCGCTGCTGATGCGGCCGCTGCGGTAATCAACTAAGCCACACCGCCCATTCCGCCAACTGGCGTAGTGGGCCAACGCCACGCTGCCTGCCCCCGCAAGCAGCGTGGCTGCTTTTTACCTCTGCTTCCAATATCAAGGAGTTAAAGTGAAGCGACTTGCAGCCGGACTGCTGTCCCTTGCCATTGCCGCCGCCGTGCACGCCCCCGCGCATGCCGCCGGCCCTGCCCGCCCACTCGCCGTTGACGGCGATGTATCCGGCGAAATCACCTCTTCCAGCCAGATCAATTACAGCGACGGCACCCGCAGCCAGCTGTTCTCGCTGCAGATGGGCGCCGGCCAGGCGGTATCGCTGAAGCTCAACGGCGCGCTCAAAGGCTCGCTGGCCGTGTTCAACCGCGACGTACTGGTATCCCGCACCGATGGCAGTGACGAAGGCAATGCCACGCTGAGCATGCGCGCCGACAAGGCCGGCCAGTACCTGGTCGCCGTCAGCGGCGCCGATGCACGCGCCTTCGGCCCGTTCCAGCTGTCCGCCGAACCCATCGTCGCCTATGACGGCAAGCCGCTGACCGCTGGCCGCCGGGTCACCGATTGGCTGAGCAACGGCGACAAGACCTTCGTCCTGCAGGTCGACAAGCCCGGCCTGTACACCATCAACCTCGAATCCAGCGAGTTCGATGCCCGTCTCGAACTGAGCGGCAACGGCCTCAACCTGGAAGACGATGACGGTGGCAGCAACCTCAACTCGCGCCTGGTCGCTCCCCTGCAACCGGGCCGCTACACGCTGACCGCAGGCGGCCTGGGCGAAGCTTCCGGTGCGTTCTACCTGGGCGTCGAGCAGTCGGATTTCCCCGAAGGCCTGGTATTCAACGACGGCACCAACCTGCCGCTCGAAGGCACCGTCAGTGGCTTCATTGGTGCCGACGACACCCGCAGCTTCGTGCTGAACCTGCCGGAACGGCGTCGTGTGCAGCTCGATGCCAGTGGCAAGGAGCTAGACACCATGCTGACCATCCAGGGCGGCGACATCACCCTGAGTGATGACGATGGCGGCGGCGGTGTCAATTCGCGCATCAGCCAGGTGCTGGATGCCGGCGAGTACAACGTCTCGGTGCGCTCGGTGAACAGCCGTGGCGGCGTGTTCCAGCTGGCTACCGCCACTGCAGCCGCGCCCGATGGCCCGATTCGCCCCGAGCTGAAGATCGGTCGCGAAGTACAGGGCCAGCTGCGTGCTGGCAACCGCGACATGTACACGCTGGAGATCCCGCGCAAGGGCAAGTACGTGATCAGCATGACCGCGGGCTCGTCCAGCCTGGATGGCATGATCACGCTGATGCGCAACGGCGAAGAAGTCGCCCAGCAGGACGACAGCGAATCCAGCCTCGATCCGAACCTTGAGATCGACCTGGAAGCCGGCCGCTACATCGTGTTCGCGCACAGCTTCGATCCGAACGCCACCGGCAGCTACCGCCTGCTGGCACGTCGCAAGTAAGCAAACAGCGCCGAACGGCCGATGCCAGCACTCTGGCATCGGCCTTTTCTTTTTTGTGGGAGCGGCGTAAGCCGCGAAGCTGGCACTGCCAACCCTTCCTACTGACGCATCGTCTGCTTCGCGGCTTAAGCCGCTCCCACAAACAAAGCGCAGATTGGTGCAGCCACTGACTCAACGCACTTCGAACTCACCCACCAACACGGTATCGGTGGCGCCCTGCAGGCGCATGGTCACCGCCTGATCCTTCTGCTTCGGCGTACCCCAATGGGTACTCAAGCGCAGCATCAAAGTAGCCGCACCAGTCACCAACTGCTGACGGCTGCCAAAATAGTTTGCCTCCACCTTGTAGATGCCCGGCTTGGCATCACGCAGCGAGAACTGCTCTGGACCATAACCACCGGTGAAGTCCTGCGACATCTGCCCACCTTGATAGGTCAAACGATTGCCGTAGTACGCTCGTTCGCCGTTGGGGTCGGTCACCCATAGATCCATGTCGCTGTTATCCGCGTCCCAGGCCAGCACCACGCGCAGGTCCAGTGGCATCGCCTTGCGCAGGCGCGGGTCCACCTGGCTTGCTTCCAGCGACTGGCCACCACGTGCAAGCAGATTCGCCAGCTCATCCAGCGCGATCAACGCGACGCCATCGAAGCGACCGTCCCATGGCCGCTGCACCACCTGGTAGAGCGGATCAACCGCCTGCTGCGGACGCCCTGCCGCTTCCAGCGCCAGACCCAGATCGCGGAAGCTCTGCGGCTCATCCTCAGCCATCACCAGCACCTGCTCGAACACCGGCACCGCAAGCGCGGGCGCATCGGCCTGCATCAAGCGATAGCCCAATACGCGCAGCAGATGCCTGTTGTCCAGTTCCATCTCGGCCAGGTTGGACAATACCCGCAGCGCGAGCTCACGCTGCCCAGCAGCAAGCAGCAGGTCGGCCACATCCAGAAAGAACGCGCTGCTGCTGGCATTGGCCTCGCGCTCGTCCAGATACCACGCATACAACTCGGCGGCAGGTGCCTTGCGCAGGCGCTGTGCGATCGGCGAGTCCGGCTCCCAGGCGCCGAGCTTGATCTGGACCTCGCCGGAATTGACCGGCATATCGACGGCAGGGTACTGGCGCGGAGCAGCAGCGCTGCCGGTAACCACTACCCTGTCCAATGACGATGATTCGGCCTCGACGTACACGGGTGGAGCGGGCGAGGCGGGCGGAGGTGGCGGTGGCGGCGCCGGCAAAGGCGACGCCATTGCCGGTGCCGGCGCGTCGTGCAAACGAAGCCTCTCCGACTGCGCAGCCTGCGCCACCTTCGGCGGTGCATCTTTCGGCCAACGCTTGTCCCACCATGCCTGACGCTGTTTCCATTGCTCGGCCACATCATCGAGATGGGCTTTACGCGCAGCATCGCGGTCAGCAAGCTGACGGGCAAATCGGCGCTCATATTCAGCACGCAACGCAGCCGGCGGACGGATCGCATAACGCAGGTAGTCCTCGATCGTGTCCAGCACCAGCAGCGAGCTGCCTTCGCTGACCATGCCAAACTGCTGCGACAGCAACTGCATCGCCTCGCGATTGCCGCGCGGGTCCGCCGCCAATTGCTGCAGGCGCGCCTGCGCCCACAACCCGGCCATCAGACCGGCATCAGCGTTGTCAGGCGCAACGCTCAGTGTCTGCCACTGGCCGCCGTTGATCCGCACCTGCACCTTGCTCTGCACCGCATCGGCACGTGCATACAGCCACAGCCAGCCTTGCTCCAGGCTGCGGCGGTCGATCACCACATCATGCAGATCTGGCGCGGGCGCCACTTCCACCGCCGTCGGCTCAGCCAGCAAGCGCCTCGCCGCCGCACCGACATCGTCGATTTCGAGCTGCACCAGGCTGCCACCATTCGCCTCGCTCCAACCACGCAGGCGCGCCGTGTCGGCGCCGGCGGCTGCACTGCTGATTGCGAACAAGCGCTGGTCTGCCGCCAACACTGGCGAAACCGATGCCCCCCAGTTGGACAGGCCATCACTGAGCAGCAGGTATTCGCCGAGCGCTGCATCCGGCTTCCAGGATGCCAGCGCGCTGGCACCATCGTTGGGCGTCTGCTCCAGCACGCGCCGCAACGCGCTCCAGTCACCGTTGCGGATGCTGAAACGCCGCTCCGCTTCAGGCGTATCGCGCAGCACCGTCAACACGACACTGCCCTCGCCCATCGCTGCGAAATAGTGATCGAGCAGCGCGAACTCGCGCACCCGGTTGCGTGTACCCGCCGATCCCGATGCATCCCATAGCAGGCCGACCTTTGACGGAATGCGGCGCGCAGCCAGCGCTGCCACCGGCAGCTGGGCAAGCAGATACTGTTGTCCGTCGTGGCGCGCGGCCCGCAGCGCCGCCTGCGGCTTGGCTGGCAGCTGCCATTGCAGCTGCGCCGGCAACTGGCGACCGCTGCCTTGCCAGTCCAACGCGCCGGCCATCAGCCGGAACGGCGCCTGCCCAAGCTTGTCCGCGCCGCTCGCGCGCAAGCGCAGACTGACCTCGCCGGCACCGGCGGCAAACTGCAATGGCAAACGCCACTGCCAGCCCGCGCTGGACATGGGCATCGCCTCCCGGATGGTCAACTGCACCCGACGGCTGCCGCCAGCAGGCAACGGATACACGCGAAGACGGAACTGGCTGCCGGCGGTCTGCTCAAGCAGCGCCGGGTCCTGGCCTTGGCGGGTGATCGCCTCGAACACCTGCCGCCCACGTTCCTTCGGCACTGGCACAGCGTCACGCAGCTGCCCATCGATATCCAGGGCGAAGCCACTGATCTGCTGGCCATCGGCCAAGGGGAACTGAAGTTCCCCCTCCATCACCCGCTGATTGGGGTTGTGGAACACCAGCTCGATCCGGGTCTGGGCGACACCGGCCTGCACTTCGCCGTCGATGATCGCCCGTTGCAGCTGGATCGGCTGCTCGTCCTTGGAGATGGCAATCAGTACCGGCGGCTGGGTCACCTCCCTGCCCTGCTGCGCGGCGACCGGCGTCACTACCCCGCCCAGCACCAGGAAAACCATCCAACAACGCCGCCAGATAACCAGGCTCATCGCAGCACTCCGTCCAAGGGTTGGGAGATCAAACGCACCAACAGCCGCAACGGGGTTGGCGGATCGATCATTCCGCTCCTGGCGCCAGCCTCCCTCACAGGGCTGCCCAACTCAAGTTCCCCTTTCGGCATTGCGCCGGGATTTGGCGGTAAAAAATCCAGTGAGACCTGTCCTCCGGCAACAGTCTTGACATTACATGAACATCATCCGATGGCGTGCATCCACACAGAAGGCCAGAACACTGTTAGCCGGCCGTTGCGGAGTGACTACGTACAAAGTTGCTGGAACTAGCGTTCCAGAACATACACCGCAGCTTCCTCGCCATATTCCAGCTCCATGGCTTGCCTTACGAGGCCGGGAAGGGCGTACCAGGACTTCCCCGCAAACGCATCGAAATCGGCAGAATCCGCCTGCTGACCCAGCCATGACACCTCCGCATGACGCATTCTGGTCTTCTCGTTTTCCAGGAGGGTCCGTCTGTGCTTCTTCATGAGGAGCCGCAGATCTTTGACGGTCAGAACCCCAAACCTGCTGAGTTCAGAAGGGAGCTCATCGAGAGTGGCTTGGCTGTAGTCATTACGGCGCCGGAACAGCGGTCGTACCACCATGCCAATGGTCCTTGCATCCAAGGGTGCCAAGTCGGCTTTTGCACGTGCACGCTGATGCCTCATGAAAATCCCTCTTGCCCAAGTAAAGCCAACATGCGCCAAGTTGCGCACTACTCACGTATATGCGAAGCGCGCATGAACAAACGCAGCTCAGAAGATCATGGTCATCGTCGAAGAGAGAACACGCCAACCTGACGCGTCGCGGCGCAGCACGGCAGCGTGCTGCGATCCGCAGGTTCCGCCGCACCAGAACCCAAAGCCAAGGTCGTAATCGCCATCCGGACGCCGGGTAGGAATGCCCAAGCCCATCGTCATCGAAGTGTCTACACGCGCGTCCTCTCTCGGTGATTGCCACGCCGAGCCCGGCATCAGCTTGACGCCGAGGTCTCCAAGGTCCCGGATCGACTCGGGCGACAGGTCAATTGCGCTTTCGCCCTTGGGTGAACGGATGGAGACATAAACCGGCATGCGGTTGCTTGCCAGATAGCCTCCGGGCGCTGTTTGATGCCGCAAGACCGCCTTCATCACGCCCTGCAGATCAGGCGCCGGATGCAGCATTGCCTCTGCCAGCGCCTGCCGCTTGTCACGTGCTGCCTGCAATGCAGCTTCCGCGTTGCCCTTGGTGACGCAATCGGTGGCTGGTAGTTCGCGCACGCAGACCTCACCCGAGGTTTCGTTGACGGATATCTGGTAACGGTGGAGCGCACTGGACTCACCACGCTCGATCAACAGCGTCCACGCGTTGTTGGCTGAGTCAAAACGCGGTCCATTGACCATCGAGTCAGCGCGGCCAAACCTTGCGTTCAGCGCCTTATCTGCCTCCGCCATCACCTGCATCTCGTTCAACAAGGGCTGTGTCTCCTGCGCCTGGACGACAAGCGCAGCGAGCGAAACCGTTGCCGCCAATACTGCTGCAAGAACCGACTTCTGCATCGTGATGGCTTCGTGTGGACCGGATGAACGCATTGTGCCGCTTTTTGCCAGCGCGCCAAGAGCCCCGCCCCAGACGTGCTCAAGCCGAGGCAGCTTCCTCCCGGCGGTTGCTCAACCTTGATTTGAGCGCCGACAGATAACGCCGACTACAGGCGACTTGCTTGCCATCAGCCATATGCAGCAAGGCCTCGCCGCCTTCGAGCGGTTCGATCGATACCAGATGTGCCAGGTTGATCAACCAACTGCGATGGACGCGGACGAAACAGGCCGCATCCAGTTTCTGCTCCAGTGCAGCCATGGTGATCCGCAGCGGGTAGTCGTGTCCGCGCAGGTGCAGGTTGACGTAGTTGCCGGCGGCCTGCGCCCATTCGATATCGGCCGTTGCGATCAGGAAGTCACGGCCCAGCTTGCGGACCAGCAGCCGCTCCGGATGATCGATGGGCTCCACCGGCGGCCCTTCATCAGGCTCGGCCAGCAGCTGTGCCTCGCCCTGCAGACGGCGAAGCAGAAAGCGGTAGCCATCGATGCAGAACAGGATGGCGGCGTAGGTGCGCACATCCTTGAGGTATTCGTATAGCAGCTCGTCCAGCCAGGAGCCGACCTGATAGCGCTCCCCCACCAGTGCATAAGCGAGCATTCTCAGCCCGAACATCGCCAGCACGTGCAGCAGGGAGATCGGCACGCTGGCCAGCAGGTACCAGGGCAGGCGTCGTCGCCAGTTGTCCAGATGCAGCGGCCAGCGCCTGCTGAACCAGACGATCGCTGGTACCAGCAACAGCAGCCAGACCAGTCCACTGGAGAATTCCCAGACCCAGGGTTCCCACCATTCCATGGTGGGCGCACCGGTGCGATTGGCATCCATCCAGGTGGTGATCGCATTGCCGCTGCAGTTGATCAACACCAGCAGCAACCAGAACAGCAGCTCCATGCTTTGGCGCCAGGGGATGGAGCGATTCAACAAGGTCGATGACGCAGCTTGATTCATCTGCGCATTCTAGACGGCGAGGCCGCCGCAGCCGTCGCTGCCCGTCCCCGGATCGCCGCCACTCGTCCCCAGACCCCCGCAGATCGGCCCTTCCGGCACCGCGGGAACGCGTCCCGGGTTGCAATGACGCCCTTCTTCATCCACTGGACACGCAATGCACAGACGCCACGACCTGGATTGGCTGCGGGTAATCGCCTTTGGCTTGTTGGTCATCTACCACGTTGGCATGTACTACGTGAGCTGGGACTGGCACGTCAAAAGCCCGGCCGCGGGCATTGCGCCGGAGCCGTTCATGCTGCTGACCTCGCCATGGCGGATGTCGCTGCTGTTCCTGATCTCCGGTGTCGCCACCGCCTTCATGTTCGAACGCCAGTCTGCCGGCCTGCTGCGCCGCCGCTCATGGCAGTTGCTGCTGCCATTGCTGTTCGGGATGGCGGTGATCGTGCCACCACAGGCCTACTACCAGGTGGTCGAGCAACTACCCGGCGGATACAGCGAGTCCTACTGGGCGTTCTACGGCAAGTATCTCAGCGGTTACCAGGGTTTCTGCGACAGCGATGGCTGCCTGCGCGTCCCGACCTGGAACCACCTCTGGTTCCTGCCCTATCTGTGGAGCTACACCGTTCTGGCCTGGCTGTTGTGGCGGCTGTTGCCCAGCTCCGCATTGCAGCGCCTGCGCCAATGGACCGGCCTAGCCTTGAACGGCTGGGGCGCGTTGATTGTCCCGGTGGCGGTTCTGGCCATCGCGCGTCTGTTGCTGGTCAACCGCTTCGAGCAGACCCATGCGCTGACCGATGACTGGTACAACCATGCCCAGTACGGCAGCGTGTTCCTGATCGGTTATCTCGCCGCCTTCAGCAGCCGCTTCTGGGAGTCGCTGCAGCGCCTGCGCTGGCTGTCACTGACCTTGGCAGGCGTCTGCTATGCAGCGCTGATCCACACCTGGTACTTCGCCGGCTACAACGACGCGCAACCGCCGCCGCTGGCGCTTCGCCTTGCGCTCCGGCTTGCCTGGGCGGTGGACCAATGGTGCGCGATCGCCGCCTTGCTGGGCTTTGCCTACCGTTGGCGCGAGGCCGACAGCCCGATCCTGCGCTATCTCACCCTGGCGGTGTTCCCGCTCTACATCCTGCACCAGACAGTGATTGTCGTGCTGGCACACGATCTCAAGCCGCTGCAGCTGAGCCCTGGCATCGAGGCAGCCATCCTGATCGCAGTGACGTTCGCTTTATGCCTTGGCGCCTATGAACTGATCCGCCGCAGCGGGCTACTGCGGCCACTGTTTGGCTTGCGCGACCAGCCGACAGTCCGCACCTCCCGAACACCTGCCAAGGCCGTGAGCGAACTGGGAGACTGATCGGCGCTCATACCAGACAACCATGCTTTCGTCCGACCCATGCCGCGTGCCTGCCGGGGGTGCAAGCAACTCAGCCAACTTCGGCGCGCGGCTCAGCAACCAACGGCCGTTCCGGTGCCGGCTTGCTCGGGAAGGCATGGCGCAGGATGCGCCACATCACCTGGCCGAACTGGCGCGGCAGCGAACCGGTGTTGTAGTGCTGGCCGTAACGCGCGCAGATCTCCTTCACCTCCACCGCCATCGCCGCGTAGCGGTTCGCGGGGATATCCGGGTAGAAATGGTGCTCGATCTGATGGCTGAGGTTGCCGGTCATCACGTCCATCCACTTGCCGCCGGTCAGGTTGGACGATCCGCGCAGCTGGCGCAGGTACCAATGGCCACGGCCTTCGTTGCGGATGCATTCCTTGGGGAAGGTCTCGGCATCGGCGGTGAAATGACCACAGAAGATCACCACGTAGGTCCAGACGTTGCGGATGATATTGGCCGCCACGTTGCCCAGCAGCACCGGCAGGAAGAACGGGCCGGCCAATGCGGGGAACAGCACGTAGTCCTTCAGGACCTGCAGCATCGCCTTGCGACCAACCGGGCGGGCCTGGTGCCACAGCTGCTGGAGGGTCATCTTGCCGACCAGCACGCGACCGATGCGCAGATCCTGTATCGCGATGCCCCACTCGAACAGCAGCGCGAACACCACCGCCACGAACGGCTGGGCCAGGAAAAACGGATGCCAACGCTGCTCCGGGAAGATCCGCAGCAGACCGTAGCCGATGTCATCGTCCAGCCCGCGCACATTGGTATAGGTGTGGTGGCGGAAGTTATGGGTCTTGCGCCAGTTCTCCGAAGTGCCGGCGATATCCCATTCGTAGGTCTTGCCCTGCAGCTGCGGGTCGCCCATCCAGTCGTACTGCCCGTGGATGACGTTATGCGCCAGCTCCATGTTTTCCAGGATCTTGGACAGCGCCAGCAGCAGCACGCCGGCAATCCATGCCGGCACCAGCACGCTGTGCACGAATGCGCCCAGGAACAACAGGGCGCGTCCGGCGACACCGGTCCAACGCACCGCCGCGACGATCCGGCGGATGTAGCGGGCATCGCTGGCACCCAGCAAGGCCTGATGGCGGGCTTTTACGGCGTCGAGTTCATCACCGAAGGTCTGCAGTTCGGCAGCTGACAGCACGCGGTTGTGCACGGAAGACATGACTTACAGCTCCAGGGTCAGATCGGTACTGGCGCTGCTGACGCACAGTTTGAGCGGCACGGAAGGTTCGCTGGTGTAATCACCAGTCACGGTGTGGCGGGTGATGCCCGAGGCCTTGCCGCAGACACAGGTGTTGCAGATGCCCATTCGGCAGCCACTGGCTGGCTTGATGCCGGCCGCTTCCAGCGCAGGCAGCAAGGCAAGCCCGCGCGGCACGGTGAGCGTGCGACCGGTATTCAGCAGCTGGATCTGCACACTGCCCTGCTCCACCTCGGCCAGCTGCGGCACGCTGAACGCCTCGCTGTCGAAATGCGCCACCTGGTCCTGCAGACGTGCGCGGGCGGCATTGGCAAAACCGCCCGGGCCGCAGGCCAGCACATGCGCTGCGTGCAGATCCCCAAGGCAGTCGAGATCATGACTGCCCACGCGCGCGGCGCCCTCACCGGTCACCGCCAGATGCAGACGGAACGACGGGTGGCGGGCAGCGATGGCATTGAACTCATCGATGAAGCACAACTGCTCGCGCTGACGTGCCCAGTAGATCAGGTCCACGGAGCCCGGCATGCCTTGTGCATCCAACTGCCGCAGCAAGGCGCGCATCGGGGTGATACCGCTGCCTGCAGCCAGCATCAGCAGCTTCGGCGGCGGCGTTGCTGGCAGCAGCATCTCGCCAAAGGCCTGCCCCAGCGCAAACACCTCGCCGATGACCGCCTGTTCAGACAGGTACTGGCTGAGCTTGCCACCGGCAATACGCTTGACCGTGATCGCCAGACGACCATTTTCAAGCAGGACAGGGCTGTAGCTGCGCGTGGTCAGGCGGCCATCCAGTTCCGCGCCCAGATTGACGTGCTGCCCGGCCTGCAGGCCACGGAAGTGGCGATTGGGCTGCAATTCCAGGGTGACGGCGTCGGCGCTGGCCTTGTGGCGCGCCACCAGCCGGGCCACTGGCCGCCGCAGCGTCCACAGCGGATGCACCCGGGTGGACCAGAAATCAAAGAAACCTTCGCTCAGCCACGGGATCGGTGGCGGTGCGGTATTGCGGTAGACAGCACTCATGGGGCGCACTATACGTCCGAGCATACGACTGTGTATACAGTTGTATATTGCCAGTACAGGCTATGATTCACGCACCTGACCGGCCCGAGCCCCATGACAGCACGCGAACAGCCCCTGCCCGCACAAGACGACCTGCACCCGGCGCGCAAGGCTTCCATCTCGCGTGACGACCTGCTGGCCGCCGCCCTCGCCCTTATCGGCCCGCACCGCAGCGTGTCCACACTGAGCCTGCGCGAGGTCGCCCGCGAGGCCGGGATCGCCCCGAATTCGTTCTATCGCCAGTTCCGCGACATGGATGAACTGACGGTTGCCCTGATAGACCTGGCCGGCCGTTCGCTGCGCACCATCATCGGTCAGGCGCGGTTGCGCGCAGCCGACAGCAACCGCGGCGTGATCCGCCTGTCGGTGGAAACCTTCATGGAGCAGCTGCGCGCCGACGACCGGCTGATGCATGTGCTGCTGCGTGAAGGCACGGCCGGCTCGGATGCGTTCAAGCATGCGGTGGACCGCGAGTTGGGGTACTTCGAGGAAGAGCTGAAAGCCGACCTGGTGCGACTGGCTGCACTGGACGGTGCAACCCTGCACGAGCCCGCGCTGGCTGCCAAAGCCATCACCCGGCTGGTGTTCGCGATGGGCGGCAGCGCGATTGATCTGCCCGAAGAACGCGACCCTGAATTGATCGAGGAAATGTCGCAGATGATCCGCATGATCATCACCGGCGCCCGCGCACTGGCACGGCGCCCGGTCAAGGCCTGAAGCAAGCCAAACGATGTTGCGCGGTTGTAGGAGCGGCGTCAGCCGCGAAGCTGGTGGTCCATCTGATCACGGTTACTCCTGCAATTTCATTGGCGTCGGCTTCGCGGCTTACGCCGCTCCTACAGACTGTGTATCGGTAAAGCCCCTGCCGAGCGTGGCTCGGCACTACGCTGCGCCCTTGGCCGTAGCGGTCATCAAGCTGACGCGTGGACCAGGATTTTGTGGGAGCGACGTCAGCCGCGAAGCTGATGATCTGCCAGATCGCAGCTCTCCCTGCACTTCATTGGCGTCGGCTTCGCGGGGGCCGCCGCGCCAAAAATATGGGTATAGGTTACCCCGCCGCCCCCGCATGGGCGGCCCGAACCTTTTAAGCACCGGCGGGTAACGCGGTGGTACCGGGTGGGAAAACCCACGGGTGTG
>NZ_JBRREC010000027.1:0-45834 GCF_056760015.1 Stenotrophomonas sp. STEN029
TTTCTGGGCTTCTGTCGTGCGCCGTGCTGGGTGTGTTTTTTGTGGCTATTTTTTGTGTTGTTTTTTGTGTCTTGTGTTTTGGTCTGGCTTGGTGGTGGGCCCACTACCCATTTTCTTGGCTCCGATCTGACCTTCATGCCCAGCCAGTGCCTTTAGGCCCGGTTGCTATTGTGCGTAAGGAACGACACGGTTCGCCCTTCGCTGGTGTAAGGTCCCCAACCCTATGATTCAACTTGACGCCGTACAGACGGTCGCCTTCGCGGGCTTGACCCTGTTCGCCGGCTACGCATTGTGCCGTGCCATTCCGTTCTTCCGCCGCTACAACCTGCCTGAACCGGTGGTCGGCGGCCTGCTGGTGGCATTGGCCGTGTGGTGGGCACATGGCCAGCAGACCACCCTGTTCACACTCGACACCACGCTCAAGACACCGCTGATGGTGGCGTTCTTCACCACCTTGGGCATCAACGCCAGCCTGCGACTGCTACGCGTCAGCGGCAAGCAGGTGATGTTGTTCCTGCTGATCGGCAGCATCTTCGCGGTGCTGCAGAACCTGATCGGTATCAGTGTCGCCAAGCTGTTCGGCCTGAACCCGATGTTCGGCGTATTGGCTGGTTCGGCAACGCTGACCGGCGGCCCAGCCACCGGCCTGGCCTTTGCCGGGCATTTCGAGCAGGCCGGCCTGGTTGGCGCGGAAAGCCTGGCGGTGACGGCGGCCATGGCCGGCATCATCTGCGGCGGTCTGGTTGGCGGCCCGGTGATCACCGTGCTAATGCAGCGCTTCAAGGTGCAGCACCCCAGCCAGAAGGCCACCGGCGCGCAGCTCGGTGAGGACGAAGCGGTCACCGTGCGCTACCCCAGCGAGTCGGCCCGCGAGTTCGACGCGCTCAAGAGCATCGTCGTGCTGCTGATGGCGATGTGGCTGGGCGTGTGGGTGGGCAAGGGCTTCGAAGGCATCGGCCTGACCCTGCCGACCTATATCGGCGCGATGCTGGTCGGCGCCGTGATCCGCAACATCGACGACTACACCGGCTGGATCAAGCTGTCGGTGCCGACCACCGACCTGATCGGCAACATCAGCCTGGCCCTGTTCCTGTCCATCGCGCTGATGGATCTGAAACTTTGGGAATTGGCCGGCATGGGCTTGCCGCTGCTGGTCAACCTGATCATCCAGGTCTCGGTGGTGGCGCTGTTCGCGGTGCCGATCTATTGGCTGATGGGCCGTGACTACGACGCTGCGGTAATGGGCGGTGGCTTCATCGGCTTCATGCTCGGCACCACCGCCAACGCGATGGCGGTGATGCGCCGGCTGGCACAGCGCTACGGGCCGGCGCCGCGCGCCTTCCTGGTGGCGCCGCTGGTGGGCGCATTCTTCATCGACTTCATCAATGCGCTGATCATCACCGGCTTCCTGAACTTCTGGCCGCACTAAGCTGCCGGTTCCGTGCGCCATACCCGTGCGTTGTGCACGGGTTGGCGCGACAATGGGGCCCTACTCGCCCTGTAGCACCGCTCCGCTGATGACATCCAACGCAGTGCCCGCCCCTTCTTCCCGCCCTGACCTGGTCGTCATCGGCGCTGGCGTGGTGGGCCTGGCCACCGCGTATGCCGCTGCAAAGCGCGGTTGTTCGGTGCTGCTGCTGGATCGCAATGCCGGCCCGGCACTGGGCACTTCGTTCGCCAACGGCGCACAGCTCAGCTACGCCTACACCGATGCGATGGCCGGCCCGGCAACCTGGGCGCAACTGCCGGAAATGGCATTCGGCCGCAACGGGCCTTTCCGCACACGCTGGTCGGCTGATCCGGATTTCCTGCGCTGGGGCCTGGCCTTCCTGCGCCAGGCCAACGCGGCAGGCCTGCAGCGCAATACCCTGGCCACGCTGGAACTGGCACTGGAATCGCGCAAGGCCATGCAGGCCTTGCTGCAACGCCACCCCATCGATTTCGATCATGAGGTCTCCGGCAAGCTGCACCTCTACCCCTCCGCCGAAGGCGTGCAGGGAGCGGCGGCGATGATCGCGCTCAAGCGCGGCCATGGCGTGCAGCAACGGCTGGTCAACGCGGCCGAAGCCACCGCCATCGAGCCTGCACTCAGCGGCGCGCCGTGGCTGGCCGGCGGCGTCTATTCGCCCGAGGAGGAAGCCGGCGACCCCTACCGTTTCAGCCAAGGCCTGCTGCAGGTAGTGCAGCAGCACTACGGCGTGCAGGCGCTGTTCGGATTCGATACGCAGTCACTGCGCCGCGCGAGTGAACACTGGCAGCTGCAGGCCCACGATGGCCGCACGCTGCAGGCAGCGCGCGTGCTGGTCTGCGCCGGCATCAACAGCCCTGCCCTGCTCAAGCCGCTGCGCCTGCGCATGCCGGTGATGGCGATCAAGGGTTACTCGTTCACCGCACCGTTGGGCAGCAATGCACCCAAGGTCAGCATCACCGACACCAAGCGCAAGCTGGTGTTCTGCCGCCTCGGCGAGCGCATCCGCGTCGCTGGCCTGGCTGACCTCAACGATTGGAACCCCGCGCCCGAACCGGCGCGGCTGGCAACGCTGATCGCGCAGGCACGCGCGTCGTTGCCCGAGGCCGCCGATTATGGGCACATCGAAAGCAGCTGGGCCGGGCTGCGCCCGGTCACGCCGTGGACCTCACCGATCATCAGGAACCTCGGCGACGGCCTGGCCTGCAATATCGGCCACGGCATGCTCGGCTGGACGCTGGCGATGGGCAGTGGCGAGCGCGCGGTGCAGCAGTTGCTGGGCACGCACTGAACCAACTCAGGTTTCGCTGATCTGGTCCATGCGGATGCGGTTGGCGAACAGCGAGAACGCCAATGCGCCAGCAAGGCCATTGGCGCGGTTGATCCACTGCGGCAACCAACGCGGCGGTGCCAGCACCCCAGCTTCAAACAACGGCGTCAGCGCCTGTGCGTCTTCCAGCGTCATCTTGCCGGCGAACAACCAGCGACAGGTCTGCAGCTTCTCATCGCGCAGCATCTGCCGGAAGAAGGTGTGCACCGAGACCAGCCCGCGCAGGTAGACCGTGTCCTTGGTGAAGGCCGCGCCGCCGCTGGTGGGAACGCCACGAAACACGCGTTGTGCGGAGGAAAAACTTTCCTCGGCGGTCTGTCCGGCAGCACGGAAGTAGCTGAAGACCTCGATGAAGTCGGCGCCATCGCGGGCCATCGCAATCGCCTCGATGCGCAGGCTGATGCGCTTGAGCCGCTGGATGTCGATGCTGCCGGTGATCTGTTCGGCAAACGTCGCCAGGCCTTCCTGGGTCGCGGTGATGCGTGGCGAGGACAAGGCCAGGCTGGGCAACACCACCTGATCGCGTCCGTTGAGCGCCGTCAGCGAATGCACCAGCGCTTCGTGGTGGTAGAGCTGCGCACGGTCATAGGCACTGAAGGTGGCGCGGGTGCGCAGGCGGATGCGGGTCGCCCCCGCAGCGGCCTTGGCGATCAGTTCCGGGTCCAGCTCCACGCTGATCATGCGCCCGGCAAAGAACTCATCCAGGTCACTCTGCAGCATCAACTGCAAGGCTGTTGCCGACACCGGCACCTGCTCCTCCGGGGCCAGCAGTTCGTGGTCCAGTTCCTGCGCGATCTGGATGAAGTGCCGTGCCGCATCGCGGGTAGTCGGGCCATTGCCCGGCATCGGCTGCTCGGGCACGCCGAACAGTTGGGTGGAATAGTCGTCCACCGCGCGCGTACCCAGGCCTTCCAACAGACTGGCGGCCAGATCCCAGCTGTGCGCCGAATCGTGGATGTAACTGCCCAGTGGATGGCTGGCGTCCACCTCGTCCATTACCGCCGCCAGTTCGCGCCGCGTTTCGCTGAAGTCGAGTTTCGGGTAGTCCACCTGCGGCAGTACCGGGTTACCGCGCGCCACACTTTCCAGGAACGGCGCCTGCGTATCTGCCGGCCAACTGGTCAGGCTCAGCAAGCGGATGCCTTTGACCGCCGCTACCATTCGCGCATCGAGCGCAGCGTGATGGCTGATGGCTGGATCGTTGTGGGTATCAACTATGGCCATGCCCGCTCCATTCAAATAAAACGCAATTCCAGCACTCGTCTGTGGGAGCGGCGTAAGCCGCGAAGCCATAATCGCATTGACACTGCGAACAGCTTACCCCTCCCCAACCCGCCCGGCCCGAAGGCATAGCCTTCGTTCGTTCATCAGGCCGCGCGCCAGTGGCGCGCAAGCGGGCCTTCTTCAGCCCCTTAGCTACGCAAAAGGGAGGGAGCCGGAGCAGCAAGCGCTACGCTCAGCGCCGCTTGCCCTTGTTGATCGGCCGCCACTGCGCACCACGCCCGCTGTGTTTGCGTTCGGTCGCCTGCTCGGCCTGACGCTGGGCAAGTTTGGCTGCGGCCTGCGCCACTTCCTCGCGCAGCTTGAGGTAGCTCTCCAGCCGGCTTTCGTCGATGTCACCGCGCTCAATGGCCTCCTGCACTGCGCAGCCCGGTTCGCTGTGGTGCGAGCAATCGCGGAACTTGCATTGCGTGGTCAGCGCTTCGATATCGGCGAAGCCACCTTCAGCCAGGGTTTCCTCGCCGGTCGGCTTGAGCTCGCGCATGCCTGGCGTATCGATCAGGCAGGCGCCATACGGCAGCGGCATCAGCGCACGATGGGTGGTGGTGTGGCGGCCGCGCGAATCATTGCTGCGCACTTCGTTGGTCTTCATCCGGTCCTCGCCCAACAGCGTGTTGGTCAAGGTGGATTTGCCGGCACCGGAAGAACCCACCAGCACCACGGTGTTGCCCGGGCCCAGCCACGGCAGCAGGGCGGAGACACTTTCCGGGTCCTTGCCATTGATCGCCAGCAGCGGAATCTGCTGCGCGGCCAGGTCTTCCAGCACCGCCAGCGCGTCCTCGCTGTACTCGGTCTGGTCGGCCTTGGTCAGCACCACCACCGGTGAGGCACCGCCGCCGCCAACCAGCAGCAGGTAGCGCTCGATGCGGCGCGGATTGAAGTCGGCATCCAGGCCACAGACGATGAACACCGTATCGATATTGGCCGCGATCACCTGCTGGTGATAGTGCTCACCTGCGGCACCGCGCTTGATCGAGGTATGCCGCGGCAGCAGCGCGACGATGCGCTTGCCGTCCAGCAACACCCAGTCGCCTACCGCCGCGCGCTCATGGCTGGGGAAGCGCGGCCGCTGCCATTCCGGCGGCGACTCGGTCTTGAGGCTGTTGTCGGGCGCATCTGCGACCACGTAACCGGAACGGTGCTGCTCGATCACCCGCCCCGGGCGGGCCTGCGGATGAGCAGCAAAGGCCGCCTGCCATTGCGGGTCCTCGGGAGCACCGGGCCAGGGCCAGCCGATATGGCGCAGTGAATCGAAGTTGATGGAATCAGTCATTGGGGGATTCTACCGGGGCGGGGCTTGGCGCCGGGAATGGCGGTTCAGTTGAGGCTGGTGCTTGGGCCAAAGCCAAAGCCAGAGCACCCCTCCCCAACCCTCCCCTTGCCTGCGGCAAAGGGAGGGGGCAAGGCTTGGCCCCCTCCCTTGCGCATAGCGCAGGGGAGGGCTGGGGAGGGGTGCTGTTGCCCTTGCTCCGGCGGTTGTTTTTGCCTGCAACCAATTCCCACTCCCGAATCCCCATTCCCGGCCCCAAGGCCCCGCCCCGCAGCGCAACAATTCGGCTACCATGCAGAATCCATGCCCTTGATGGCCCTGAGAAAATGTCAAGCCCTGTCAAACCGCTAGCTACCCGTGAACGCCTGTCCGAAGTCCGCTACGAAATCCGTGGTGAACTGGCCCGACGAGCGCGGGAGTTGGAGGCCCAGGGCCGCAAGCTGATCAAGCTCAATATCGGCAATCCCGGTGCATTCGGATTCCGTGCGCCTGCACACCTGCAGCACGCCATCGCCGATGACATGGGCCGCACGGATCCCTACACCCATCAGCAGGGTCTGCCGGTTGCACGCGAAGCCATCGCCGCTGCCTACGCGCGTCGCGGTGCGCCCGATGCCGTGGCAGACCGTGTGTTCCTGGGCAATGGCGTCTCCGAGCTGATCGACCTGTCGCTGCGCGCCCTGCTCAACCCGGGTGACGAAGTGCTGGTGCCCTCGCCGGATTACCCGCTGTGGTCGGCTGCCACCATCCTCAACGACGGCCGCCCGGTGTATTACCGCTGCCGTCCGGAAAACGGCTTCCTGCCCGATCCGGTGGAGATGGAAGCGCTGGTGTCCTCGCGCACCCGCGCCATCGTATTGATCAACCCGAACAACCCGGCCGGCGCCAGCTACCCGCGCGAGCTGCTGGAGAAAATCGTCGCCATCGCCCGCAAGCACAACCTGTTGCTACTGGTGGACGAAATCTACGACCAGATCCTGTACGACGGCGCCCAGTTCCAGCCGGTCGCACCACTGGCCGGTGATCACCCCTGCCTGACCTTCAGCGGCCTGAGCAAGGTGCACCGCGCCTGCGGTTGGCGGGTGGGCTGGATGCTGCTGTCCGGCGCGGGTGAGCAGCTGGGTGAATTCCGCGCCGCACTCGACCTGCTCAGCGCGCTGCGCCTGTGCGCCAATGTGCCCGGCCAGTACGCGATCGAAGCCGCAGTCAATGGCCCGGACACCATCTCCGACCTGTGCAGCCCCGGCGGTCGCCTGTACGAAACCCGCCGCGCGGTGATCGAGGCCTGTGAGGCCAGCGAGCACCTGTCGCTGGTAGCGCCTTCCGGCGCGCTGTATGCCTTCCCGGCAGTCGTCGGCCCGGCCGCGCAAGGCTTCGACGACCACGACTTCGCCCTGCAGCTGATGGAAGAAGAAGGCGTGCTGGTGGTGCCAGGTTCCAGCTTCAACGTGCCCTACCGCAACCACTTCCGCGTCACCCTGCTGCCCGAGGCCAGCGTGATGCGCGAGGTCTTCGGTCGCATCGACAAACTGCTCAGCCGGCGCGCCGAAGCCGTCACCAAGGTGGTGCAGCTGAAGCCACGCAGCGCGGTGGGCTGATTGGACTTGATGAGCGATAACGCAGCCACCTCCACGTCCTACCTGGCGCTGGGCGACTCCTACACCATCGGCGAAGGCGTGCCGCAGGCCGGCACCTGGCCCTTCCAACTCGCCGCCGCGCTGCGCGCGCAGGGCATCGAGCTGGACGACCCGCAGGTCATCGCCACCACCGGCTGGACCACCGACGAGCTGGCTGCCGCCATCGATGCCGAAGCCCCGCAAGGCCCGTACGCGCTGGTGAGCCTGCTGATCGGGGTCAACAACCAGTACCGCGGACGGCCGCTGGCCGAGTACCGCCAGCAGTTCGAGCAGCTGCTGCAACGCGCGATCGCCCTGGCTGGCGAAGACCCGCAGCGGGTGTTGGTGCTGTCCACACCGGACTGGGGCTTCACCCCCTACGCGCAGCAGAACGGACGCGATGCGGCCCAGGTCGCCCGCGAGATCGATGATTTCAACGCCGCCGCACACGCCTGCTGCGGCGACTACGGCGTGGCCTTCGTCGACATCACCCCGACCAGCCGCGACGGTGGTGAAACGGCGGAAATGCTGGCCGATGACGGCCTGCATCCTTCCGCCGCCATGTACCAGCGCTGGATGCAGACCGCCTTGCCCGTCGCGACGGAACTGCTGCAGGCAGCCCCCGCCGCGTGACAGGGCATCCCGGCCATCAAGCCTTTCCGGCCGAGGCCGCCAAAGCCATCGCCAGCGCATTTGCTCCACTGCAGCCATGGGGCAACCGCTGGGACTATTACTACACGCTGGGCAAACTGCGCAGCGACCCGCTCTACCCCGGCGTGCTCGAAGCACTACGCGGCAGCGATGCCCCATTGCTGGACATGGGCTGCGGCCTGGGCTTGCTTGCACATGCGCTGCGCCACGACGGCCAACACATGCCGTACCGCGGCGTGGACAACGACGCAGCCAAGATCCAGCGCGCGGACAAGGTGGCCAAACGCGCCAGCCTCGCTGCCAGCACCTTCGAAGTCATGGACCTTGCCACCACCCTGCCTGCCCACCGCGGCAGTGTCGCCATTCTGGATGTACTCCAGTACCTGCCCGAGCAGGCCCAGCAAGCCCTGCTCCGCAACGTGGCGGCGATGCTGGAGGATGATGGAAGGCTGGTGATGCGCATGGCGCTGGCCGACCACACCCGGCGTGGCCGCATCTCGCGCATTGGCGACCGTGCGGCCAACCTGATCGGCTGGATGCAGTTCAGGCCCCGCTACTACCCTGATGCCGACTCTTTGCGTGCACTACTGCAACAATGCGGCCTGACCGTCAGCCTCAGCCCGCTGTACGGCAATACCCCTTTCAACAACTGGCTGCTCATCGCCCAACGCGGTTGAGCCACGGTCAAGCCGTTTGCGCCGATAATGGTGCCATTCCCTGCCAGCCCAACCGGGCCGGCGCAGCAACGAGATTCCCGTGAAGAAGACCTATAGCCTCGCCATCGAAGGCAAGCACCCCGACCGCCTGCTGGAAGCCAGCAAGCACGACATCCGCAAGTACACCAAGCGTGAGCGCGGCAAGGCAGTGCCGGCCGGTGCCGATTCCTGGGGTTTCGACAGCAAGCTGGGCGTGGACGAAGCCTCGGCCAAGCCGGTGGGCTACGACGAACTGTTCCGTGCCATCGACGCGCTGGTGGCCGCCGGCAATACCCAGTTCTACGTGGAAGTGCTGAGCAAGCCGGTCAAGCGCAGCCCGCGCCCGGTGGCTGAAGCCGCTCCGGCAGCAGAAACCGATTTCGAAGATTGATCGCCGACGCCCCTTTGCCACAGGCAAAAGGGGCAACCGGTAGTGCCGAGCCATGCTCGGCAGGGGCCTTACCGGGAAAGCGTCACCTGTAGTGCCGAGCCATGCTCGGCAGGGGCTTTCCCGGCAAGGCCTCTGCCGAGCATGGCTCGGCACTACAGGTGACGCTTTCCCGGTAAGGCCCCTGCCGAGCATGGCTCGGCACTACAGGTGACGCTTTCCCGGTAAGGCCTCTGCCGAGCATGGCTCGGCACTACAGGTGATGCTTTCCCGACAAGGGCTCTGTCAGGATCCGGCTTTTTCCGCCGCGGCTGCCGCCCGCGCCCGGTCTTTCTTGCTCGGCCGGCGGCCCTTGATACCGCCGTTGTCGTCGGCAACCACGCTTGCCACCGGCGCTGCCTGGGTCGGCTCAAAGCCCTCAAGCACCTCGGTCCTGCTCTGCAGGCCATGGCGTTTGCAGATCAGGCGCCAATGCGCCATCGCCGCCGAATCGACGAAACTCAGCGCCAAGCCCTTCTCCCCCGCGCGTCCGGTGCGGCCGATACGGTGCAGGTAATCGGCTGGCGCACGCGGCAGGTCGTAGTTCACCACCACCGGCAAACGCGTGATGTCGATGCCGCGCGCCGCCAGGTCGGTCGCAACCAGCACCCGAACTTCGCCATCCTTGAAATCCTGCAACATGCGGAAGCGTCGCCCCTGCGACAGTTCACCGTGCAGGGCCTGCGCGTTGACCTCGGCTTTGCGCAGCTGCGACGCCAAACGGTCACTGTCACGGATGCTGCCGACAAAGACCAATACCTGTTGCCACTGCGGATCTTCCAGCAAGGACAGCAACAACTCGACGCGCCGGGCGCTATCGACGTGGATGGCGCGCTGCTCGATCTCCGGCGCCGACTGCTCGCCGATTTCCAGCCGCTGCGGTTCATGCAGCCCCGCCGCAGCCAAGGCCTGGATATCGGCGGCAAACGTGGCCGAGAACAGGGCGGTCTGCCGTTTTACCGGCAACTCGGCCAGGATCTGCCGCAACTCGTCGCCGAAGCCAAGCTCCAGCAGACGGTCGGCTTCGTCCAGCACCAGCAGCTGCACCTGCTTCAATGACAGGGCGTTATGCGCCAGCAGATCCAACAAGCGTCCTGGGGTGGCCACGACAATGTCGGCACCACCGCGCAGCGACATCATCTGCGGATTGATCGACACACCGCCGACCGCACAGACCAGATGCGGACGACGCGGCAACTCGCGTCCCAAGGTGGCAAACACGTCACTTACCTGCTGCGCCAGTTCGCGGGTCGG
The DNA here is from genome assembly GCF_056760015.1 of Stenotrophomonas sp. STEN029. Classification (NCBI taxonomy): domain Bacteria; kingdom Pseudomonadati; phylum Pseudomonadota; class Gammaproteobacteria; order Lysobacterales; family Lysobacteraceae; genus Stenotrophomonas; species Stenotrophomonas sp. STEN029. The sequence goes on from NZ_JBRREC010000027.1 coordinate 9,993, forward strand.
CACCAGGATCAGCTGGGCCAGTACGCGCGGCTTGCGCGGCGTTGCCATGAAGAAGCGCTGCAGCGCCGGCAGGACGTAAGCGGCTGTCTTGCCGGAACCGGTCGGCGCCAGCGCAACCACATCGCGCCCCTTCAGCAGCAAGGGCACGGCCTGCTGCTGGATCGGCGTTGGCGCCAGATAACCGGCCTGCTGCAAGGCCTGCTGCAGTGCGGGCAGCACGTAGGGAGACAGGCCGAGTTGGGAGAAAGGCATGGTGTGGTTCCAGTACGCCGCGCAATGGCGGGGAGGCGAGTCTACGCTGTTGGCTGCGGCAGGCGGGCGCGCAGGCCGCGCGCCTGCAGCTGCTGCAGCACGGCGTCGATGATGGTCAGGGTGTGGCCGTGGGCGGCGCATTCATGCAACAGGACGATGGCACCAGGCGCCAGATCCGGCGCAATCCGTGCGACCACGCCCTCCGGCGTGCAGTTCACGCCGTCGTAGCCGCGGGCGCTCCAGCCAATCCGCGCCAGCCCGTGGCGCTTGAGCGCCACCGCCACGAACGGGTTGGTCATGCCCACCACCGAGCGATACCAACGCGGTGGCGACCCGGCAATCGTCGTCAACGCCTGCTGGCATTGGCCGATTTCACGCGCCATCTGCGCCGGACCCAGTGCCCAGAAGCGCGCCTGCGGGTGTGAATGGCTGTGATTGCCGATGTCATGGCCACGCCGCAACACCTCGTGCACCAGTTCCGGACGCGCCTGCGCGCGCTCACCGACCATGAAAAAGGTGGCCTTGGCGTCGTGCCGGTCGAGCAGTTCCAGCACCGCCAGGGTCTCATCAGACGGGCCATCGTCGATCGTCAGCCACACATCCTGACCGGGGGCGCGGCTGACAACCGGCGCATAGAAACGGCTGTTGGGCAGGAAAACCGGCACGATGAACAGCGCATGGCTGAGCAGCAGCAACGGCAGGCCCCAGGTCCAGCCCAGCTGCCACCACAGCAGCGCAACCAGCAGTTGCGAGACAAGCAGCCAGGGCAGCCAACGCCAGGGGTGTACGGGAATGCGATGCAGGGTTTCCGGGGCAGTCATTCCCCATGATGCCATGCAGCGTAGAATCAGCTGGTCTACGACCACCTATACGAGTTCACGATGTCCCTGGACCCCGCCCTGCGTTCGCGCATTGAATCCATCCTCGGCGCCGACCGCGTCGTCCTGTTCATGAAGGGCCAGCCGACCATGCCGCAGTGCGGCTTTTCGGCCAAGGCTGTTGGCGCGCTGCAGGACCTGGGCGTGCAGTTCAACCACGTCAACGTGCTGGCCGACCAGGAAATCCGTGAAGGCATCAAGGCCTACGGCGACTGGCCGACCATCCCGCAGCTGTATGTGGACGGCGAGCTGATCGGCGGCAGCGACATCATCCTGCAGATGGCCAGCAGCGGCGAACTGAGCAGCCTGCTCGGCCTGGCCGCACCAGACCGCACCCCGCCGTCGATCACCGTCACCCCGGCCGCAGTTGAAATGCTCAAGGGCGCACTGGCCGACGCCCCGGGCGCGGCCCTGCAGCTGGGCATCGATGCCAGCTTCCAGCCGAACTTCCAACTGGCCCCGTTCGACGCCAATGCCATTGCAGCCGAGTCCAACGGCCTGCGCGTGCAGTTCGATTCCTCCAGCGCGCGTCGTGCCAACGGCATCACCATTGACTGGGTCGACGACATCCGCGGCCAGGGCCTGGCGATCAACAACCCGAACGCGCCCAAGCCGGTGCAGGACCTGGACGTGCGCAGTGCCGACGACCAGCTGCGTGCCGGTGCGATCACCGTGGTCGACGTGCGTCCGGCTGACGAGCGCGCCATCGCCGCGATCAATGGCAGCTTCGAAACCTTCGACGGCGACAACCGCGCCAAGCTCGAAGCCCTGCCCAAGGACACCGCACTGGCATTCCTGTGCCACCGTGGTGGCCGCAGCGCGCAGGCTGCCGCGCAGTTCCTGGCACTGGGCTTCACCAATGTGTTCAACATCACCGGCGGCATCGATGCCTGGTCGGAGAACGTGGACAACAGCGTTCCGAAGTACTGATCGGAACACGCTGCAGCAACCAAAAAAACGCCGGCCCCCAGCCGGCGTTTTTTTGCGTTGAACAAGCGCGGGAACGGCAACCTGATTGCCTGCCTTGTAGGAGCGGCGTCAGCCGCGAAGCTGATAGAACATCGGATCGCAGAGGCAACTAGCGCTGCAGCAATGTCAGCTTCGCGGCTGATGCCGCTCCCACATGCAAACCAGAAGCATGCAGCCTGTGCCCTTTTGTGGAAGCGACATCAGCCGCGAAGCACTTGAGTGGTCAGATGACATGCGAACCCAATGCTGCACTGCATGCGTACCGCGATGAGCAGTACCTGGCAGACAGGCGTGTATCCGACAACGCCGTCAGCAACACCAGTCCCTGTCGGGTGCTCAACCAGCAAAGCCACCTTCAGCGAGAAAATGCAGTTCCTCGGCGGTCGGGATCCGGCCCAATACCGCGTTGCGGTGCGGGAAGCGGCCAAAGCGGCGGATGACATCGCGATGCACTTCGGCGTACTTCAGGTATTCCAGATCGCCCAGCACCTCGAACATCGCCACCGCGCGCTCCTGGTCCTGCGGATCCTCGGAGTGCTCGAACGGCAGGTATATGAACGCCCGCAGCTTGAGCGGCAGTTCGCGGTCCCAACCTTCCTCGATGGTGCGGGTGGCGTAATGCCGCGCCAACCCGTCGGTAGCGTAAGAGTGCGCGGTGCCACGGAAGCAGTTGCGCGGAAACTGGTCCAGCAGGATCTGCAGCGCCAACGCGCCCTCGGCATTTTCCAGCCAGTCCTCACAACCACGCCGGGCTGCCTGGTAATGCAGGTCCAGGAAGCGCTCCCGGAACTCCACATCAAAGGCCTCGTCACGCACAAACCAACGCTGCGGACCTGCCGCGCGCCAGAACTCAACTACCGAACTTGCAGTTTCCATTACTGATCCCTGGTTCACCGCCTACCCGCAGGCGGTGACACTTCCCACCGATGTCGTCGCATCCGCGGACAGGGCCTCAGTTGCTTGGCAGTAGCTTAATAGGCTACCCCAAGCTATGAAATGAGGAAAAGGTGAAAAAACCTACCCGGGATTGGGACGGTCTCCGCATAAACCACCAACTCCATCCCAGGTTTTGAGATAGGGTTCCTATCTTTCGGGACTGTTACGACCCTTGGGGGGGTACAAAGCATGCGCATAGGAATAGTGGTCGACTCGGCCTGCGACCTGCCCAAGGGCTATCTGCAACAGAACAACATCGTGCTGCTCCCGATCAGCGTACGGATCGGCGACACGGTGCTCCCCGACCACCGCGACGAGGAGTCCACCCTGGCCTTCCTGCAGGGCCCGCTGAGCGAGCGCAGCGCCGAAGCGGAAACCATCCCCTATAGCCCCGAGCAGATCCGCGACCTGTTCCTGAGCCGCCTGGTTACCGATTTCGACCAGGTGTTCTGCATGACCATCACCCGCACCCGCAGCCCCATCCATGACAACGCGGTGCAGGCCGGCTACAGCATCCTCAACGAATACAAGCCCATCCGCCAGGCGGCCGGCCACAATTCGCCGTTCAGCCTGCGCGTCATCGACACCCAGAATCTGTTTGCCGCACAGGCGGTGAGCGCGGTGGAAGCGGTGCGCCTGCGCGACAGCGGTGCCACCGTTCCGCAGATGCGCGAACGGCTGGAGCTGGTAGCCAGCAACGTGCACGGCTACATGGTCACCCGCGACCTCTACTACCTGCGCGCCCGTGCCCGCCACAAGGGCGACCGCAGCGTCGGCCTGCTCAGCGTCGCCCTGGGCAGCGCGCTGGACATCAAACCCGTGCTGCACGGCTACCGCGGCAATACCGAGCCAGTGGCCAAGATCAAGGGCTTCGACAACGCGGTGCAGGCCTTGTTCGACTTTGTCGGCAAACGCGTGCTGCACGGCCTGATGACCCCGGTGGTCTGCGTCAGCTACGGCGGCCCGCTGGACGAGTTGCGCGCCCTGCCCGGCTACCAACAGCTGCGCGACACCTGTGACAAGCACGGCGTAACGCTGTTGGAAGCGGTGATGAGCCTGACCGGCATGGTCAACGTGGGCAAGGGCGCAGTGACCATTGGCTTTGCCGATGAACCGCATACCTTCGGCAGCTGATCAACCCGAATCATCTGGACAGAATCACTACATCTGACGCGCTAGTCTGACGCTCTACCAAGGAGGTACCCCATGTCCGTGCTCTATTCCATCTCGCTGCCCGATCCGGCCAAGGCCCGCGGCAACGATCCCCGCCTGTCATTCACCGCCAGTGGCGCGGACGCCTTTGCCGAGCAATTGCAGGCTGCACTGCGCACACCGGAGCTGTTCGAGCGCTGGAAGGCCACCCAGGACGAACCCGATGACGTGGACCCCGGTTTGGGCGCGGTTGATCCAAATGCCACGGTTACCGGCAAGCAGTCCGACCTGCGCATCGACCTGGTCGCCAGCACCAGCCTGCCCGGCGACCTGTTCAAGCAGCGCCTGCGCATGCTGGCCGGCAGCCATTGGGAACTGCGCGATGTGCGTTGAGTGGTGAGAACGCAGGTACTGCTGTCCTGGAGCGGCGGCAAAGACGCCGCATGGGCACTGCACGAACTCCAGCAACGCGATGACGTCGAGGTTGTCGCGCTGCTGAGCACGCTGACCGAAGGCTATGACCGCTCCTCGATGCAGGGCGTACGCCGTCAGGTATTGCTGGCCCAGGCGGACGCCGCCGGGCTGCCGCTGCTGGAAGCCTGGATACCGCAGGTCTGCGACAATGCCGTGTATCTGCAGCGCATGACAGCAGCCCTGCACGAAGCCCAACAGTGCTGGCCCCGCCTCGCGAGCATCGCTTTCGGTGACCTGCTGCTGGAAGACATCCGGCAATGGCGCGAACAGCAGTATGCGACGCTGGGCTGGCAAACCCTGTTCCCGCTGTTTGGTCGCGACACCACCGCGCTGGCTCGGCAGATGATTGCGAATGGCCTGCATGCGCAACTTTGCTGTGTGGACAGCCAGCGACTGGATGCCGGTTTTGCGGGTCGAGTATTTGATCAAGCCTTTCTGGATGAATTGCCAGCAGGCATCGATGCCTGCGGCGAGAACGGCGAATTCCACACCTGTGCAAGCGCGGGGCCGATGTTCCGCGCTCCGTTGAAGCTTGAACAAGGCGACACCGTGCTACGCGAGAACCGCTACGCCTACACGGACTTCACCTTGCAGTTGTAGGAGCGGCGCCGGGTGGCCTCGGGCCATAAGCCGCGAAACCACTACAGCAAGAACAACAGCGCTTCATGCAATTGCAGCACTGCTCGCAATGTCAGCTCAGGCAGCTTCGCGGCTTACGCCCCTCCCACAAGGCGGGGCTGCGCTTTTTGTGGGAGCGGCGTAAGCAGCGAAGCCACGATAGAAAGAACAACAGCGCCTCGTGCAATCGCATACGTCGCTCCCACCTTCAGGATCCCAGCTTCGCGGCTTACCCCGCCCCTGCAAGACTGGATCCCGCATCGAACGATCATCAGAACCACGCCACCGCACCATCGCGTACCGACACCCGGTTCCTGCCCGCGCGCTTGGCCGCATAGAGGGCGCTATCAGCATCCTCCAGCAGCTGCACTGTCGGTGCCTTGGCAGAAGGCTGCAGGAAAGCCACACCCACACTGATGCTGACCGCTGCTTCCGGCAAGGCGAGCGATTCAATGGCCAGCCGCAACTTCTCGGCGAGGGCGATCGCATCTTCCCGCGCGCAGTCAGGCACGATCACCGCGAACTCTTCGCCGCCATAACGCGCCAGACAATCGCCCGCACGCCGGACATTCGCCTGCAGCTGTGCTGCAACCGCCTGCAGGCAACGATCACCGGCCGGGTGCCCGTGGGCATCATTGAAGGCCTTGAAGTGGTCGATATCGACCAGCAACAGCCCCAGGCCGGCACCACTGCGATGTACGCGGCTGGCCTCGGTCTGCAGGACAGCATCGAACTGACGGCGGTTGGCCACGCCGGTCAGGCCATCCTGCCTTGCCAGCTGATCCAGCGCTGCCTGTCGTTCCAACAGGCCCATCTGCAGCAGCGTGCTGCGCAGGCTGAAGCCAATGGTGGCGACCACGAAGCCGGCCACAGCCAGGGTCCGCGCATGGTCCACGACCAGGGTACCCACGACCAACAGCAACAAAGGCAGGATCATCGGCCCACCCGCCTGCACCATCCGCGCCAGGCGCGGGTTCGGCACCAGCACCGGCGCCGATGCGCGACGCACGGCCAGCCACACCAGCAGCAGGAAGGGCAGGTCGATCAATAGATCGTTGTACGCGCCGAAGGAATCTTCCGAGGTGAAGTGGTTGATGTAACCGGCTGTCAGCAGGTACGCCAGGGCATACAGCGCCAGCGCACGAAAGAAGCTGCGCCACTCCGGTACATCGCCGGCCAGCCAGCGCACGGTTGCGAAGCTGGCAATGCACAGGTTCTGGACATCGAACATGTAGCGCATGTTGCCCATTGCCTGCTCGTCAACATCGATGCGGTCGGCAAAAAAGCTGGTATGCACGAAGAACAACACGCCCAACAATGCCGCCATCGCCGCATCGATCAGGCTGATGCTGGCGCGCTCGCGGCGCGCGCGGGCAAGGATGAACACCAGCGGCACGGCGTAAAGCACATACAACAGAAGGCTGGCGCGCGGCGTGACGTCGGCCCGGCCCGCTCCCAGCGCATCGACCAGGTTCAGCGCCATGCCGCCAGACCACAGCAGCATCGCCAGCGCGATCGCGTACCAACCCAATGCCGCCCGGTCACGCCTGGCACGCCACACGCAGCAACAGGCAGCAAGCAACGGCGCCGCGACCAGGAAGATGAAGGAACCAATGCCAGCGGGACCTGAGCCGATGGCGAGGACCAGAGCATGGCAGACGATGAACAGCAGGATCAGCACTACCGGCATGCATTCCCCATCGGACAGGCGCTATGCCCGCACGATAACGCGACGGCCGCTACGACAACGTGACCCACACCCCGGCACGGAAACCCAACCCGTAGTGCCGAGCCATGCTCGGCAAGGGCTTCACAAGCGAAAAACAAACCCCTCCCCAACCCTCCCCTTCGCTGCGCGAAAGGGAGGGCGCACAGCGTAGTGCCGAGCCATGCTCGGCAGGGGCATTACCAGCAAAAGCCAACCCCTCCCCAGCCCTCCCCTTCGCTACGCGAAAGGGAGGGAGCACAGCGTAGTGCCGAGCCATGCTCGGCAGGGGCATTACCAGCAAACGCCAACCCCTCCCCAGCCCTCCCCTTCGCTACGCGAAAGGGAGGGAGCAGAGCGTAGAGCCGAGCCATGCTCGGCAGAGGCGTTACCGGTAGAGCCCCAGCCGAGCATGGCTCGGCTCTACCAAAACCTCCTCAGCGCATCGCCTTGGCGTGATGCGCGATGTGATCGCCGATGAAGCTGCTGATGAAGTAGTAGCTATGGTCATACCCCGGCTGCATGCGCAGCTGCAGCGGATGCCCGGCAGCCTCGCAGGCGGCCTGCAACAACTGCGGGCGCAGCTGGTTTTCCAGGAATTCATCGGCGCCGCCCTGATCAATCAGCAACGGTAGCTTCTCCTGCGCATGCGCGACCAGCTCGGTCGCGTCATAGGCTTTCCATACTTCGCGGTCTTCACCCAGATAGGCAGCAAACGCCTTCTGTCCCCATGGCACCTGCGAGGGTGCCACGATCGGCGAGAACGCCGACACGCTGCGATAGCGCCCGGGGTTCTTCAGGGCGATGGTCAGGGCACCGTGGCCGCCCATCGAATGCCCGCTGATCGCGCGCACATCGCTGGCGGCCGGGTCAGCTTCAACCCAGGCCGGCAGCTCATCGACGATGTAGTCGTACATGCGGTAATGCCGCGACCACGGTTCACGGATCGCGTTGAGGTAGAAACCGGCGCCCTTGCCCAGGTCATAGCCCTCGGCATCGGCCACTGCATCACCGCGTGGGCTGGTGTCCGGCGACACCAGGATGATGCCGTGCTCGGCCGCATAGCGCTGTGCGCCGGACTTGGTGATGAAGTTCTGCTCGGTGCAGGTCAGGCCGCTCAGCCAGTACAGCACCGGGCAGGGGCCGTACTCGGCCTGCGGCGGCAGGTAGACGCCTACCGTCATCTCGCAACCCAACACCTTGGATTCGTGCCGGTAAACGTCCTGCCAGCCGCCGAAGCAGGCGCGGTGTTCGAGTCGTTGCATGGTTTTTGAATCCCTGGTGTTGAGTTGCGTGATGTTTGCGACTGAGAAAATGCCAGCTTCGCGGCTTACGCCGCTCCTACAAGAGGGGCTGTGATCAGTAATGGATGACCGAGCGGATCGACTTGCCTTCGTGCATCAGGTCGAAGGCTTCGTTGATCTTGTCCAGTTCCATCGTATGGGTCACGAACGGCGCGAGCTCGATGTCGCCCTTCATCGCATCTTCGACCATGCCCGGCAGCTGGCTGCGACCCTTCACACCACCGAACGCGGTGCCCATCCACTTGCGGCCGGTCACCAGCTGGAACGGGCGGGTGGAAATCTCCTGCCCCGCACCGGCCACGCCGATGATCACGCTCTGGCCCCAACCACGGTGGGCGCATTCCAGCGCGGCACGCATCACGTTGGTGTTGCCGATGCACTCGAAGCTGTGATCCACGCCCCAACCGGTCATCTCCACGATGACCTGCTGGATCGGCTTGTCGTGGTCCTTCGGGTTGACGCAATCGGTGGCACCAAACTGCCTGGCCAGCTCGAACTTGGACGGGTTGGTGTCGATGGCGATGATGCGGCCAGCCTTGGCCTGGCGCGCGCCCTGGATCACCGCCAGGCCGATACCACCCAGGCCGAACACCGCGACGCTGTCGCCTTCGGCGACCTTGGCGGTGTTGTGCACGGCACCGATGCCAGTGGTGACGCCGCAGCCCAGCAGGCAGACGTGCTCCGGGTTGGCTTCCGGGTTGACCTTGGCCAGCGACACTTCGGCCACCACGGTGTACTCGGAGAAGGTGGAGCAGCCCATGTAGTGATAGATCGGCTCGCCGTTGTACGAGAAGCGGCTGGTGCCGTCCGGCATCACGCCCTTGCCCTGGGTGGCGCGCACGGAGGTACACAGATTGGTCTTGCCGCTCTTGCAGAACAGGCACTCGCCGCATTCGGCGGTGTACAGCGGAATGACGTGATCACCGGCCTTCACCGAAGTGACGCCCTCGCCCACTTCAACCACGATGCCGGCGCCTTCGTGGCCCAGCACACACGGGAACAGGCCTTCCGGATCGTCACCGGACAGGGTGAAGGCATCGGTATGGCAGACGCCGGTATGGGTGATCTTGACCAGTACTTCGCCCGCCTTCGGCGGTGCGACATCGATCTCGACGATCTGCAAAGGCTGGCCCGGACCAAAGGCAACGGCGGCACGTGATTTCATGGATTTTCTCCTGCGGGAATGATGAAGGCGGCGCAAGGCGACGCCGGAATTATTTGAGATAGGAACGGATCAGGCTGGACATCTCGGCAACGCGTGCAGCGCGCTGCGCCTCGGAGCGCGCCGGCTGGCCGAACTCCTCGCGCAGGTGCGCCTCCATCACCTCGGACATCAGTCCGTTGACTGCACCGCGGATGGCCGCGATCTGCTGCAGCACCGGATTGCAGTCGGCGCCGGCTTCCAGGGCACGCTCCAACGCATCGCACTGGCCGCGGATGCGTTTGACCCGGGCCAGGACCTTCTTCTTCTCTTCTGGGGAATGCGGCATGGCGGCGCCAATATCCTGTACTGGGGGATAGTATATTTTGCAGCTCTGGAAAATGCCAATGGAGCGGTTTCCCCGGCGATTGGGGGCCACCCCGCCTTACGTGAACACCACCACCCACCGTGGCTTTACAGGCCATTACCTGCTCAAAACTGCCGATTCAGGCTGGGCGGGCCAGTCACTGCGCCCCACCAACCTGACCTGACTGTCACGCGATGTCCACAACGCCGCGCATGGTCAGTTGCCGCGCCTTCCCCACCACGAACCGCTGGATGATTCCCGCGCCACTCAAGTAGTCTTGGCAGGACAATCCAGGCATCACCAACTTGAGCCAACAAGTCGACAAAAGTCCCGCCCTTCCATTGAAGGTGGCCATTACCGAAGACGACGCGGTGCTGCTTGAACGCATCCTGCTTCCCGGCCTGCGTGACTATGGTTTCAAGGTGGACGGCTTCAATGACGCCACCGCGCTCTACCGCAGCCTGCTGACCCAACAGTTCGACGTGGTGATCCTGGACATCGCCCTGCCAGGCGAGGACGGCTTGAGCATTGCGGCGCACCTCCGCCAGATACAGCCCGGGCTTGGCCTGGTCATGCTGACGGGTACCGAGAGCCGGGACAACCACCTCCGGGCGATGCGCCACGGCGCGGATGCCTACCTGTCAAAGCCGGTCGACATCGACATCATTGCGGCCACGCTGCACAGCCTGTCACGCCGCCTTGAGCGCACAGCAAAGGGCGCGGACAGCACCGATGCCCAGAACGGCAATACGCGCTGGGCCTTGGCATCCGATGATTGGTGCCTTGTGCCGCCGTCCGGGCGGATCATCGCCCTGACGACCCCGGAACGGGCACTCCTGGGCCTACTCAATGCCAACCGTGGCCAGACGGTCGAGAAGGAGCGCTTGATCGAGGCATTGACAGACAATGCCTCGGACTTCGATCCGCACCGCCTGGAAGCCCTGGTGCACCGGATCCGCCGCAAGGCCGCCACTTCGGCGCCCGGGTCACCGCCCCTGCCCTTGTTGTCTGTCCGCGGAAAGGGCTACCTGCTCGCTACCTGATCCCGCCGGACATCAGGGCGAAGAGACCAGCGGAAGCAGTATCTTCACCGTGCTGCCCTGTGGTTGCCGGGCAGCAAGCTCAACGTTTCCACCCGCCTCAAGGACCATGTCCATCACAACCGGCAAGCCCAGGCCGGTTCCCAGGCCAACGGGCTTGGTGGTGAAGAACGGATCGAACGCCCTTGCACGAATGGCCTCTGTCATGCCGTGGCCGTCATCCTGCAGGGTGAGCGAGACCCACGCGTCTCCTTCCCGCTCGGCTTTGACCAGGAAAATACCCGTTCCGGGAATCGCATCCCGCGCATTGGCTGCAATATTGAGAATGACCAGCCCGAAGCGATCAGCATCCATGCGCACCGGCAAGGCATCCTCACCGCAGTCGAGCTGCAGCTGCACGCGACCGCCGAAGAGTTGCTTCAGCATCGGCGACAGCTCGCCGAGCGAAACGCGCACATCGAAGACCTGCGGGCGGGCCACATCCTGCCTGCTGAAGTTCAACAGCTTCCTGCTGATGGCCAGGCCTCGCTTGGCAGCGAGCTCAACGTCCTCCAGCGCGCCATAGAGTGCGGGAGCTCCCTTGTCTGCCAGTCGCTCCCGCTGCCCGGCCTGACCGAGGACTATCCCGAGCACGTTGTTGAAGTCATGTGCCACACCGCTGGCGAGGCGTCCGACAGCTTCCATCTTCTGCGCATGAATCAGCTGCTCACGCGTGCGTTCACGCTCGGCGACCTCCTCCTGGAGCCGGCTGTAGGCCAACTCCAATTCGCGACCACGGGCGTTGGATTCTTCCAGGCTGTTGCGCAATGCAGCCACGGTCCGATCCAGGGCGATCGCAATGATCAACCAGATCCCGGCCAACGACACCGCCTTGCCAACCCCCGCGACCGACGCCACGCCACCTCCGAGCGTTGCCCGCAGGTAGTCCGCAAGCAGTGTCGCCGCCAGGATGGCAACGCAGGTCGCGTAGGTGATCCACAAGGTCCGCCGCCCCAGGACCAGGCCTGCGAGCGCCAGCAGGATCATCGGCATCGGATCGAAGCGCAGACCGAGCATGCCGGTCGCGGTGTAGATGACCGCCATCGACAACAACACCACGCCGAGGAACAGGTGCATGCCACGACGGAAACGCCCCGTTCGGATCAACCAGACACAGGCCCACGCTGCCGACGTCATCAACACGTCTGTCGTCAGGTCGGCGAGCATGGCGCTGCGTGGCGGCAGATCAGCCGACCAACGACCGCTCAGCACCGCATAGAGATACAGCGACTTGTTGAGCGGGATGAACACCCCAAGGAAGATCAGCAATACCTGCAGGAACGGCGCATTGCGCCGGTCGACCGGATCCTGCACCGGGATGTCTGAAAGCCAGCGCTGCACCGGCCTGAAAATAGCTAGCTGCTTGATAAGGAATCTCCTGACACCTGGCCTACGCGCGGAGCAACCGACACCGGCGTCCGTCCCCTTCCGGCATTCCTCATCGTTTCTCACCTGGCCCGGTGAAGAACGATGCGTGTATTCCACGAACCGCTTTTGTAGCTTACGTCCAAGACCTCCTTCCTGTCGCGGAGGAGTAACCCATACGAGGAACAAGGGTTGCCGCAGACATTGACGCTTTTACAGCGGCAACGCCACAGCTGGACACTGCCTCATGCGATATACACGAACCAACGTTTCCCAAGGACGCCTGCGACCTTCTCCAGGAACTCAAGGTCCGTCGCGCCCAGGATATCCAAACGCTGCCTGACAAACTCCGCAGGCATGTCCAACCGTCGCGACAGGGACTGATACGAGACATCCTTTTTGATCATCTCGTTCAGAACAATGACCTTCAAGGATTCATCCAGTGACAAGCGTGCAGCCATCTCACCACGCAGCTTGCCACGCGGCAACGGCACAGGCCTGGAGGAGGCCGTGCGCTCCTGCACAGCCACTCTCAGGGCAGCGTTGATTTTCTCTTCCGAGAATGTCGGCCCCATTACACACACCTCCGGCCAATCCGCGAGCTGGAGCTGGTAACTGAAAGGCGTTCCAAGCGACCTAACTGGATAGATAAGCATATGCCCTGCCGCATCCATGGATATTGGATTTTCTTGCCGAGTTGCCAGGACTGCAGGCCCGGCATCTCCTCGCCAATTGCCGCATCACGTTCACGCTCCGGATCACCCTGATGAAGCACGCAAGCATCGATGAATTGAAAACCCTGATTGATTCCCTGGACGATATTTCGCTGAACGCAAGCAGTCGAATTGAAATCCTCCAGAAGATCAGGCAATCGGCTGCGAGCCTCTACATCAATGGCTCGAACAACTCCGTCGACCATTGCGACCGGATCGACGCGATGGTGCTGGAAGCGATTGAAGTTGCATTGCTCCCTTTCGAACCGGAGCCGTTTGGCCATTCCTGCGCCGACCCTTTCCCCGCTGCGGAATATATCCAGCCATAGCGCAGGTGACACGCATGCTTTCTCATGAAACCGGTGATAAATGATGAGCATCCTGACCACGGCCAAGCAACGCCAGGATTCCGGCGATCCGTGTCAGGTGCGCCGGCAGAACTGGACGCTCCATCATCCGGAAACAGGCAGCCGAACCTGCGATCTCCCATCACAGCCTGCCGACTTCCGCGCCCAGGCACCCCAACCTGCAGGAACGAACTCCCGGTCGGCCATGCCCAAGAATCCGCGTCTGGACAGCGAAGCGAACCTCCTCATCGACAGGATCAGCCGACACCTTGCCGAAGCCAGGCAGCTGGACCCTGCAACGTCCGCATTGCTTGAGGATGTGGCCACTCATCTGCAACAGGCCCTGCTCGCCGATCCTTCGCAACGGCCATGCCCGCCATTGCGCGTGAGAACCATGCATGAGCTGCAACCGGTGCTGACCGCACTCAGGGAACGATGCATCAGGGAAGCAGCTACTGCTGCGCTGGGAGCGGCTGCCGGACCCTGGCTGAGCGCCGCCGAGACCCATGCCGGCGCCAGCCGTCTGGATGTCTCCAAGGAAAGCCGCGCGCAGCTTCTACGGATGCGTGCGGCATTGAGCAACGCCAAAGGTATTCATCGACGGTGCAACAACCGTTGACGAGTCCACGCGCATCTCCCGCCTTTCAGGGAAAGCCCGCGCGTGAAATCCCCCGACCAAGGTCGAAGCCAGTTCCCAGATCAGAGGACCATCCACATGACTGACCATTCCCTGAAAAACAAAGTCGCGGTTATCGCAGGCGGCGGCAAGAACCTCGGTGCCCTGGTCGCCCACCAGTTTGTCGATGCAGGGGCCCGTGGGATCGCCATCCACTACAACAGCGACTCCTCGAGAACGGATGCGGAGAGAACGGCCGGCGAACTGAAAGCCAAGGGGGCGGACGCCATCCTGTTCCAGGGTGACCTGGCGGTCGTCGCCAACAATGTGCAGCTGTTCGACCAGGCCAAGGCGCATTTTGGCCAGGTCGACATCGCGGTCAACACCGCTGGCGTGGTGATCAAGAAACCTATCGCCGAGATCACCGAGGCGGACTACGACAAGAGCTTTGACGCCAACGCCAAAGCCGCGTTCTTCTTCATCCAGCAGGCAGGCCGGGTACTGGCTGATGGCGGCAACATCGTCACCATCGTCAGTTCGCTGCTGGCCGCCTACACGCCGTTCTATGCGATCTATCCCGGCAGCAAGGCAGCGGTTGAACATTACACGCGCGCGGCCTCCAAAGAGTTCGGCGACAGAGGAATCTCGGTCAATGCCATTGGGCCAGGGCCGATGGATACCCCCTTCTTCTACGGCCAGGAGAAGCCCGATGCAGTGGCCTATCACAAGTCCGCGGCTGCACTGAGCAAGTACAGCAAGACCGGGCTTACCGATATCGAGGACATCGCCCCCATCGTCAGGTTCCTGGTGACGGACGGTTGGTGGATCACCGGGCAGACGATCTTCGCCAACGGCGGCTACACGACGCGGTAAGCCTTCAGCGAAGAAGGCGGTTGCGGAGACGGAAGCACGGGACGCTGCAGCACCGCTTCTGCTCCGCGACCGACGTAATGCCGGATGGCTGGCCGGAACGGGCCCAGTACGGACACGATCACCAGTGACACGCTCATGGCCAATAGATTCCAATCAATCCTGGATACACAGCAACAGCATTTCCTTACCGACGCGACCAAGCCGCGCGGCTGGCGCATCGACCAGCTTGAGCGCATGGAGCGCATGCTGCGCGACCACCAGGATGCTTTCTGCGCCGCGCTCTACGAGGACTTTCGCAAGCCCTCATTCGAGCAGCTGTTCGAGATCACCGTTCCGCTTGGCAACATCAACTACTACCGGGAAAACCTCACGGAGCTGATGGCGCCACGCAGGGTCGCGATCCCGGCGGGGTTGGAAGCAACCGGAAACAGCGGGCTGATCCTGAAGGAGCCCTACGGGCCAACCCTGGTGATCGGCCCATTCAATGCCCCCATCCTGCTGCTGCTCGATCCGGCCATTGCCGCCTTGGCCGCCGGCAACCCCGTCGTGTTGAAGCCTGCCAACACCACGCCAGCCACCGCCGCGCTGTTCCAGCGACTGATACCGGACTACTTTGAAGCAGAAAACGTCGCCATCGTCACCGGCGGGCGCGAGGAAATCGCGGCCCTGCTCGAACTTCCCTTCGACTTCATCTTCTTCACTGGCAGCTCGACCGTCGGCAAGGTCGTGATGCGCGCGGCGGCCGAGAACCTGACGCCGGTGATCCTGGAACTGGGCGGACAGAACCCGACCATCGTCGACGAGACCGCCAATCTCGACATTGCCGCCGACCGGATCGCCTGGGGACACAACGCGATATCCGGCCAATGGTGCATCGCGCCGGGGTATGTCCAGGTGCACGAAAGCGTAGCCGATGCGTTCATCGAGAAGCTGAAGGCAGCCACCGTCAGGATGTACGGCGACGATCCGCGACAAAGCCCCGATTTCGCCCGCATGATCAGCGAACACGAAGCGCAACGGGTGGCGTCCTACATCCTGCCCGACAAGGTGGTACACGGCGGGCGGTTCGACATTCCGGAGCGCTATGTGGAGCCGACAATCCTGTACCCGTCGAGCTGGGACGACCCGGCACTGCAGCAGGAAGTCTTCGGCCCGGTCCTGCCGGTCCTGCCCTACACCGACCTGAAACAGGTCATCGCCACCATCAAGCGCAAACCCAAGCCACTGGCCGCCTATATCTTCAGCAAGAACCAGGCTCACATCGACCATGTACTTGGCAGCCTCGCGTTCGGGGGCGGTTGTGTGAACCAGACCAACCTGCACTGCTGGATCGACAGCCTGCCTTTCGGCGGGGTCGGCTACAGCGGCATGGGCAAGTACTACGGCAAGGCCGGGTTCGATGCATTGAGCAACACCAAGGCCATGCTGATCGGGAATCCCGACCTCGAACTGGATGTGTTTCCACCGTACGGTGGCAAGGACGTCGCAGGAAGTCTGAGCGTATTCTCATCAGCGCAGACGCACCGCCAGGCGGGGCCAAGCCCGGCCACGCCTGAACCCGGTTACAGGGAGAAGTGAGCATGCATGTCGTTCTGGTAATCGTCGGTGGCCTGGTTCTTCTTGGCCTGTTCCTCCTGTTTGGCTGGCTGTGGGCCGCCACCACCGCCGGCATGGCATTGGCAGCCAAGGCATTCATTCCGGTCTGGCTGGTGGTTGCAGCGATCAACATGTGGGTGGGCGTTGCCCATGCCGGGTACAGCTTCCGTGAAGAGTTGCCCATCCTGGTGCTGGTCTTCGCCGTACCCGCGATCATCGCCTGCGTCGTGGCATGGCGGCTTTCACTGTCATGAAGCCCGCGACGACCGACGTGCCTGGCGCACAATTTCCCTGCCATCCGCTGCTGCGTCGTCGCGACGGGCACCACGCGCGCGTGACCTACGAAGAGCTGTTCTTCGACCTGGTCTATGTGTTCGCGGTGACGCAACTCAGCCATGAGCTGCTGCACAACCTCACCGTTGCCGGCGCGGTCGAAACGCTGATCCTGTGGTTCGCGGTGTGGCTGGGCTGGCAGTACACCTGCTGGGTCACCAACTGGTTCGACCCGGAGACGCCGCGCATCCGCGGCTTGATGTTCGTGACCATGCTGCTGGGGCTGGTGATGGCCGCGAGCATTCCCATGGCGTTCGCCGACAGAGGCCTGGTATTCGCCGCTGCCTATGTGGCGATGCAGGTGGGTCGAACCGCCTTCATTGCACTGCAGTTGCCGGCCGGCCATCCGCTGGCGCCCAATTACCGGCGCATGCTGGGCTGGCTGCTGATCTCGACAGTGTTCTGGTTGTCCGGGGCGATGGTGCAGCATGAGGCACGCGCACTGCTATGGCTGCTCGCCGTGCTATGCGAATACGTATCGCCGATGTTCGGCTTTGCCCTGCCTGGCATGGGCCGCTCGCACACGCGGGATTGGACCATCGAAGGCGGCCACCTGGCCGAACGCTGCCAGCTGTTCGTGATCGTGGCGCTTGGCGAAACCCTGCTTGCCAGCGGCGCCACGCTTGCCGGTGCCCCCGAATGGGATGTCCCGGTCGTGCTCGCATTGCTGGCCACCTTCCTCGGCACCTTAGCCATGTGGTGGCTGTACTTCGGCACATCGAGCAAGGATGCGACCAACGCGATTTCGCACTCGGAAGACCCCGGCCGCATCGGCGCATACTTCCACTACGTCCACGCCATTCTCATCGCAGGTGTCATCGCCTCGGCGGTCGGCAACGATCTGGTGCTGGCACATCCGCATGCCCATCCGGCCACCGCACAGATCGCAATCCTGCTGGCCGGGCCCGCGATCTATCTGCTCGGCAGTGCCGCCTACAAGCGAATTGTCTATGGCGCCATACCGATGTCCCACCTGGTTGGCGCATTGCTGTTGCTGGCGCTGGTGCCGGTTGGCCTGGTTGCAGACATGCTGCTGATGGGCTGGCTGACCACGGCGGTCGTGCTGATCGTCAGCTTCTGGGAAGCACGCCTGCTTCTTTCACGCCGCAACGGCGATGCGGCATGAAAGATCCGGCCAGTAGCCGATAGGGAACACCTGAACCGAACCGATCAGCGATCATGGGTTCGACTGGAAGCACTTGTCGGGCCCTGCTCGGCCGCTTGGCCAGGGTATCGCCAACAGCTGGCAAGCCTCAAAGCAGGCACCAAGCCAACATGTACGCCGGCCCGGCCAGTCCATATCGTGCTGTTCCGTTGATGTAGCTGAGCTGTGCAATGGCTCGTCTGGCCAACGCGGGAACTTCTGATCGATTTGACGCCAGCAGTGCCTCAATCTCGTCCCATCTCCTGCTACGACCGCCATGCCCTGGATGTGAGTCCACACCAACCTCATCTGCCTCGTAGAGCACATTCCATTCCACAAAAATGCGCCACTGCTCAACCTCGAGCGCTACCAGCTTCTCGTCTATTGGCCACACCAGGAACGTCTCGAGGTACCTGCCCTCTGCCTCGTCGAAAATGGACTTGAAACGATGGGAAATACCGCCGACGTCCGCTACGCCTGCCCGCGGCCCGTCGTACCACTCGTTCTCCACATGGACTCGTTCCGGTGGTCCGTACTTCAGCACGACTGGTACCTCCATCTGTGTGACCCTAGCCGATGCCCGGATTCAGGCAGGCTATGCACCTTGTGCGATGCACACTGCAGGGTGGCTTGCGTCCTTGCAAAGGCGCGATCCCGATAAGGTCGGGCATGCAAACAACGGCAGCCGTTCGTAGTGTCCGGGCTGGCCCAGGTTCCACGCAGCATCAGCCGCAAATGAAACACCAGTGATCAGCGCACGACAAAAGACGCATTCAGCGGTATTTCAACGCCACGAAGCCGATCCTTCACCGTCACCGAAACGGCCCACTCGCCACGCTGGTCCGTGGGTTCGGCCACGTACTTCAACGCTGCGGTCGACAGGTAGACGTTCCTGGGGTCACCCTGCAGCTTCACTGCGAAGCACGGCAGATCGCGTTCCCTGGTCGAATAAGACCCATCCGGGCGAAGAATGACGAAGTCGCACGCAACGTCGGTCATTCCGGACGCGGAGTCGACTTTCGGATTTGCCAGGAACGTGAGGATGAAGAGCTCGCCATCGGCGCCAACCTCATCCGCTTCGGAAAAGCGTGGAATGGTCTCGGGTGGCGTGTCCCACTTCTGCCGCCAGTCCTGGTCCGGGGTAATCACCAAGGTGGCGCTGAAGCCCTCACGGGACTTTGCCGAGTCCGTCTCGGGAACCGGCTTTCCCTTCATGTCCACCCATCCACTCTGCGCGACAGATGGCAGGGGCAAGAGAAGCAGGCCGACGAGCCACAGGCTGCGGATTCTCATGATCGATCAACTCCTGGGCTGGCCCAAGCGCCGCAGCGAATGCAGCGGCCTTGGCCATGCGGGCCATGTGGATATGTCCATGCAGCCAATGCGGAAACCTCAATGTGGCCCAGCCATCTCAGGGTACCGAGCGCATCGCCGAGGAAAGCACATGCCAACCTGAGGCATCGTGGCGCAACACGGCATCGTACTGCGATGAGCACGCCTTGCCACACCAGTACCCAAAGGCTACGTCGTAGTCGCCATCGGGGCGCTTTGCAGGCGTATCCAAGCTCAACCGCATCGCAGTTCCGACGCGCGTGTCGTCCGATGGAGGCTGCCAGGTTGAGCCAGGCAAGAGCAGGAAACCGGTATGTTCGAGCGCCAGGATCGATTCCGACGACAGATCGATCATGCCCTGCCCTGCATGGTCGCTGATGGACACATACAGCGGCATGCGGCTGGTTGCCAGGTGTGCGTCGACATCCGCCTGCTGGCGCAGGACCGCTTTCATTACCCCTTGCAGATCAGGGAGCGCCAGCGGTGCCACCTCGGCACTGCCTTGCGTGCTTGCCTGCGTCGCATTCAACGGCGGCTCCGCCGCCTGTGCGCCGCCATTCCACGTTGCAGATGACGCAAGAACCGCCAACGATCCCGCAATGATCGACTTCCGTATCATGTTCGTCCCAGCCTGGTACAGGCGAGGATTATTCTGCGCATGGGAGAAGCTTGTCCACCCTCATCCCGCCCGCAGCGCTGGCTACGCTGGATGCGATGCCAAGCCCCGCACTCTCGAAACGGCGTGCAACGCAAACCAGGCAACGCAATCGGCGGCGCCGAGACCAGTAGCTGATGCAGTGTGCGTCCCGCAATGATTCAAGGCACTCCCTGTCGGCCCCCAGCCCTGCCAGCCGGCAGCCTCGGCATGCATTCGCTGTGAAGACGCTACTATCCAGATGACCGCGGCGCGCGAATGCACCTGCATGCCCCCTTTTGAACTTGAATGGAAACGTGACCCAATGGAACTGCGCACGATCGGCTTGCTGGGCGGGATGAGTTTTGAAGGATCGTCGGTCTATTACCGCTTGATCAACGAAGCGGTCCGCACCCGCTTGGGATCACTGCACTCAGCGCAGATCCTGCTGTATTCGGTCGATTTCCAGAAGATCGTAGACCTGCAGAAGGCAGGCCGCTGGGAGGAGGCCGGCGACCATCTGGCAGCCATCGCCCGACGCCTGGAGTCGGCCGGCGCCGACTGCATCATGATCGGCGCGGTGACCATGCATCTGGTCGCCCCGGCCGTTCAACAGGCCATCGGCATTCCCTTCCTGCATATCGTCGATGAGACTGCACGCAGGCTGCTCGATGCCGGCTGCCGCAAGCCGCTGCTGCTCGCCACCCGCTATACGATGGAACATGGCTTCTACCAGGCTCGCATGCAGACCCATGGGATATCCGTCATGGTTCCTGACGATGCGGGCCGCACGCTGACGCACAACATCATTTTCGACGAACTCTGCGCTGGCAAGGTGCTCGATGCATCGCGGGCAGCCCTGATCTCCCTGGTGGAAGCGGCCAAGGCCTCGGGAGCCGACTCGGTGATTTTCGGCTGCACCGAGATCTGCATGATCCTCGAGACCGACAAGCTGCCGCTTCCAGGCTTTGATTCAACCGCGATCCATGTTGATGCGGCGGTCGACTTCGCGCTGGGGACGCCAGCATGAGGGTCACCGCCTTGCTGCTGTGCCTGCTTGTGCCGGCCGCGCAGGCCTGCGAGAACAGCCACCTTCCGCTATCCGGTACGGTAACGGTGCCCACCTGTTCACCGCAGCAGGACCCGGAGCACTGCATTTACGCCGGGAAGGCGCTGTATCAGTACATGGGCGCGATACCCGACAACGATGATGTCCTCACCATCGGCCTGCATGCCAGTCCGTGGCGGGTGTATGACGGTGATATGCGGATCCTCACCATTGAGGAACTTGCAACCTCAAGCCGGGCGTCACTCAATGGGAAAGTGGAGCGTGTCGAACTCATCGGTTCGTGGACAGCCGTTTCGCCCGCGCCTGGTACGCCTTCCCTGGCGCAGCGCCTGTCCACTGCGCTTGGCGGCGTTCCCGTCAGTGGTGAGGATGGGTTCCTCTGGCTAAGCAGCGACGGCTCGCGCCGCACTACCCGCCAGGCGTTCACGCTGCGCGAGGGTGGCGGCTCCTACTACCTGCCGAAGGACGAAGCGTTGCTGGTGTCCCTGGCTGCTGGCTGGTTTGCACAGGCGCAGGACGTCCTCCCCGAAAACGATGCGAACCTGCAGATGCTGGCCGCCGCGGGCAAGGACATCTTCCTGCTCTGCCCAGACGAAGCACTGGCAGGCTTTGAACATGCAGCAGGCATCGGTAGCGCGATTGCCGCCTACAATGCAGCGGTCATGCGCATGGAGCGTGGCCACGCAGGCGATCGGACTGCTGCACTTGCGCTGCTGGAACAGGCTGCCGCGCAGGGAGATGAGAAGTCCAAGGCATTGCTGAGCCTGGAGACGGCATCAAGATAGCTCGTGCATGGCAGGTGTCGGTGCGACACATCCGCACTTCGCTTTGATCGGCAACCGGTACGATGCCGGTCTGGTGCTGCTTCAACGGACGGTTCTTCTTCGCCACAAGGCAAACACGCCGACCAGCAAGGGCAGGATCGACAGCAGGAAGAAGAAGAGGTCCCAGCCTCCTTCAACCACCAGCATGCCGATCAGGCCAACCATGCTCAGGATCGCCAGCACCGTGGTCACGATGATCGTGCGCTTGCCGGTCATGGCGCCACCTCCTTCAAATCGCCGCGTGCCTTTACCTTCCGCTTGCGCCTACGGTCCCACCACAGCCATGCACCGTTGAGGGTGATGAACAAGGTCAACCAGGTGCAGGCGGTCCACAGTATCTTCAGCGGCATGCCACCGTAGTCACCGAAATGCAGTGGCTCGGACAAGGTGATGGCCTTGAGGTACCACGGCAGTTCGGCGGTCCCCGCTACCTCGCCATTGGCAGCATCCACCAGCACTACCCGCACCAGCCGCTCGTCCAGGCCGCTGCCGGCCACCAATACGGTGTAATGGCGCGGCGTGGAAAAGTCCGTGGCCGGCCACAGTATCGAGCTGACCTGCCAGCCTGTTGGTGCTGCGGTCAACGCCGATGCAAGCGCCTGGTCGGCATCGATGGGCGGATGGCGTGGATCGACGGGCGCGCCCGTGTGCATGCTCTGCACACGTGCAAGCTGCTGTTGCGACCACAGCCCGGTCGCCAGGGTACCGAAGCCAAGCAGGAAGCCGGTCAGGCTGACGGCGAATGCCCAGCCCAGCACGATCGCACCGATGGTGTTGTGCAGGTCCAGTTGACGCAGCCTCGGCCCCTTGCCCCGCCGCAGCAGGCCGAATGCCACCTTCTTGGCATGCGGCCAATACACCACCAACCCGGACAGCAACGACACCAGCACCAGCAACGCGAAGAAGGCGCCGAGCAGTTCGCCGAACGGCCCGAGGAACCACTGTGCGTGCAGCTCCAGCAGGAAGCCGGTCAAGGTTGTTCCATCCCCTGCGCTGGCATCCATGCGTTCAGCGGTTGCCAGATCGGTGAACTGCAGCTTCGCCCGCTCGAAACCGCTGTCACCGTGCGGGACCGTGTTGAGCAGCAGCAAACCCGGATGATGATCCGCATCAAGGCCTAGGTAGATGACCTTCTCGTCCGGGCTGGCAGCCAGCACCGCATCCACCGATTCGGCCAAGGGCCGCTGCGAAGCGGACAATCCCGGCGCGGCAGGCATCACCCCCATCGCCGCGTCGATCTCCTCGTGGAAGATCAGCACCGTACCGGTCAGGCACAGCACGAGGAAGGGAAGCGTTGCCAGCAGGCTGCACCAACGGTGCAGCCACAGGTTCAGACGGTAGGTGCGGGAAGTGCCAGTCACGTATGTAGGGCTCGTTGCTGCAGGAGGTCACTGCACACGCCGCCATCCGGCACCTCTGCCGGATGGCGGCGCACGGTCAGAACGTATAGCGGACGTTGATGGTGGCGTTGCGCGGTGCCTGCCAGAACAACTGCATGCCGTCATCGGTCGGTGCGAAGTAGGACTTGTTCAATGCATTGCCGATGTTGAGCTGCGCCGACCATTGCGGGGTGAACTGATAGCGCGCCATCAAGTCCACCACGGCATAGGAAGACTGTTCCAATGCCGGAATGCCCAGCGCCTGCGCTGCCGGTTGCCAGGCGAACGTGCGGCTCTGCCAGCGCACGCCGCCGCCCACGGTCAGCCCCTGCAATGCGCCCTGCAACTGGTAGCTGGTGAACAGGTTGAACTGCTTGCGCGGGATCACCGTATTCACGTCGCTGCCATTGGCCTGTTCGGCCTTGAAGCGGCTGTAGCCGGCGCTGAGCTGCCAGCCGTCGAGGATCTCGCCCACCACTTCGGCTTCAAAGCCCTTGCTGACCGTGCCATCGATGCCGGTGTAGCTGGAACGCATCGGACCGCCCGGGTTGGACGGATCTTCCGGCACCTGCCCGGCATACGTGGCGACGTTTTCCTGCTGCATGCGGTATAGCGCCAGCGTGGCGCTGAGGCGACCGTCCAGGAAAGCACTCTTCAAACCGACTTCGTAGGTATTGCCTTCGATCGGCGACAGCAGGCGGTTGCCGGCATCACGGTAGTTCTGCGGCTGGAAGACGCTGGTGTAGCTCGCATACGCGGAAATCTGGCGATTGATGTCGTACACCAGGCCGGCGTAGGGCACCACTTCGTTGTCCAGCGAATAGCTGTTGGCCGGCGTCTTCAGGTCGACCACTTCGTAGTCGACCATGCGCGCGCCGAGGATCAGCTTCAGCGGATCGGCCAGCGAGAAGCGGCCCACCGCGTACACCGCGTTCTGGGTGACCTCGCGCTTGTTGTAGTTCTGGCGGGCGATGAAGCTCGGCAACGGCGCGCTGCCGTTGTAGTCGTAGACATTCGGCGTGGTGGCGATGGTGACGGTACCCGGCGCACCGTCGGCCACTACCCGCTCCTTCCAGTGGTCGTAGCCCACCAGCACTTCGTGATGACGACCGAACAGATCGAAGCCGCCATCGACGCGCGCACTGGCGGCATCCTTGTCGCTGTCCACCCAGTAGACACCGGCATAACCCGGCACCGGGAACTTGTAGACGAAGCCCGGCATCAGCTCCATCGCCATCACCGATTTGCCGTTGCTCGGGTCGATCGGGTACGGATAGAACAGCGCCAGCCGGGACTCGGACTCACGCTGGCCACGGCTGACCCGCACGCTGGCCTTCCAGTCGGCGTTGAAGCGGTGCTCGGCGTCGATGAACCAGTTGCGGTAGCTGCTGTCCCAGTACGACCAGTCCGGCGAGGTGTTGAGGCCGCGGTGCAGGCCACGGATGCGCTCGACCTTGTCGTCGGCGCCGAGCGCCCAGGCCGGGGCGCCGCCCCAGCTCGGGCTGTCGGTATGGTTGTCCTGCTGGCTGATGCCCGCCGCGATCAGGGTGTTTTCGCCGATATCCTGCTCGAGCGTGGCGTACACCACATGGTTGCGGTTACGCAGGCGATCAATGTGGCTGTCGCCTTCGTCGTAGTCGGCGGCCACGCGCATGCGGGTGGAGCCACTGGGCGACAGCGCCCCGCCAAGGTCGACAGTCACGCCACGCTTGTCCCAGCGGCCGTATTCAATGGCGGCACTGCCGGTGAATTCGCGGCTGTCGGCCTTCTTGCGGATCAGGTTGATGACCGCCGAGGGGCTGCCAGTACCGACCATCAGGCCGTCCGAGCCACGCAGCACTTCGGCGCGGTCGTAGATGGCGGTATTGCTGAGGATTTCGCCGGCACTCCACTGCTCGTCGATGGTGGTGGGTACGCCATCGATCAGGTAGCTCTCGATCTTGGAACCACGCGAGAACATGCTGCCGCGGTTGCTTTCGTAGCGGCTGATCGACAGGCCGGTGGTGCGCTCGACGATATCGGCCAGGTTCTCGATCCTGCGGTCTTCCATCATCGCCGAAGTGATCACGCTGACAGACTGCGGGGTTTCGCGCAGGTCCAGGTTCAAGCCGGTGGCGGTGCTGTTGCGGGCCAGATAGGTGCCGTTGACCTGCAGTGCCGCCAGCGTCGATGTCTGCGGCGCAGTCGTGCCAGCCGGGATTGCGGTGCCGCCAGCCGCTGCAACCGCGCGTCGCTGCAGGGTGACGCGGTCACCGTCGATACGCCAGTCCAGTTCGCTGCCTTCCAGCAGCGCATCCAAGGCCTGCGGCACGCTGTAGCTGCCATTCAAGCCAGGGCTGCGCTTGCCGGCAGTCAGCTCGCCGGCAGCAGACAGGAAGATGCCCGCCTCGCCCGCGAAGCGGTTCAGCGTGCTGGTCAGTGGCCCGGCCGGGATGGTGTACGACCTGGCCTGCTGCAGCTTGGTCGACGCCTGCTGCGCGCTTGCCTGCTGCGGAGCGAGGGTGGCGACGGCAAGGCCAAGGCAGACCGCCAGCGTCAGCTGTCGGCGGATCGGCGCCAGGGAGTGATGAAGGCGATGCATGGGTTTCTCTCGAACGTGGGGACAGGAAATAGCGATGCTTTCCCTGTTGATCGGACGAGGGCGAAAAAAGGGGAACCACTTTCTGAAAAAAACGGCCCCGGCTCGGTCCGGCATCAGCACGCCGCCGCAGCCGGTATCAGTGCCGCGGTTCCAGCGTCGTCCACCACGGCAAACTGCGGCTTACGCGCACCGGCAGGCTGCGTTCGAGCATTGCCAGGGCGGCGTCCGGGTCACGCAGTGGGAATACGCCGGCCACCGGCAAAGTGGCAATCTCCGGTGCGACGCCCAGATGGCCGGGGCGGTAGCGCGACAGCTCGGCAACCAGTTCGGCAAGCGGCATCTGGTCGGCCATCAGGATGCCGCGTGTCCATGCATCAATGCCCGGGTCGGCAAGCTGGGTCGGGCCGAACCCGGCTGCATCGACGCGCAGCTGTTGCCCGGCCTCGACCACGCTGACCAAACCCGCCGCCCTCACTTCCACCGCGCCTTCAAACACGGCCAACTGCAGCGCCTGCTGTTGCAAGCGCACGTTGAAGCGCGTGCCCAGCGCACGCAGTCGGGCCGCGGCGGTTTCGACCACGAAGCCACGCCGTGTGTCGGCAGCGGTCTGCACATGGATCTCGCCTTCGTGCAGCCGCAAGCGACGCAGCTCTGGGCTGTAGTCCACGTCCAGCGCACTGCCGGGGGCAAGCCAGACATGGCTGCCATCGGCCAGGCCGGTGTCACGGATTTCCCCGGTAGTGGTACGGTAGTCGGCGGTACGCGCCGACCATTCGTGGCGGATGCGCGGATACTGCCAGCCGATGACGCCGAGCGTGGCCAGCGATGCCAACCCAGACAACACCCGACGGCGGCTGCTGCTCACCCGACGCGCCGCCTTCAAACCAGCATCGGCTGCACCGCGCTGATGCTCGCCGCGCAGGGGCGCGAACTGGCTGCTGACGGCTTCCACCTGCGCCCAGGCGCGGGCGTGGCGGGGTTCGAGCAACCATTGCCGCCACCGCGCCTGCTGGTCGGCGTCGTCTTCGGCATCAAGCAGCGTGGCGTACCACAAGGCGGCCTGTTCCAGCGCGGCATGATCGGCAGCAGCAGAAGGCGATGGCATGCCTCAGCAACCGTTGCCGGCTTCAAGCAGCACGCAATGCAGCATCGCCCGCGCCATGTAC
Source organism: Stenotrophomonas sp. STEN029 (assembly GCF_056760015.1). Taxonomy (NCBI): domain Bacteria; kingdom Pseudomonadati; phylum Pseudomonadota; class Gammaproteobacteria; order Lysobacterales; family Lysobacteraceae; genus Stenotrophomonas; species Stenotrophomonas sp. STEN029. Next base: position 36,840 of record NZ_JBRREC010000027.1, read on the forward strand.
TTCTTCACCATGCGCTCGGACACCAGCAGGCGTTCGGCTATCTCGCGGTAACGCAGGCCATGAAGTTGCGACAGCAGGAAGGCCGAAGCGACCTTTTCCGGCAACTTTTCCAGCATCGCGCTGACCCTGCACAGGGTTTCAATGACGATGGCGCGCTCCTCGGCGGATGGTTCCACTGCCTCGGGATTCGCCGCCAACGCGTCCAGCCACGCCTGCTCGACCTCGCGTCGCCGCCACAGGTCGATGCACATGCCATTGGCCATGGCGCGCAGGTACTGGCGGGCCTGCGGCGCACTGGCCAGCGGCACCGGCCGCGTCAGCAGGCGCACGAAAGCATCCTGCGCGAGATCGGCGGCATCGGCGCTGTTGCCCAGCCGACGCCGAAGCCAGCCGCTCAGCCAGCCATGGTGATCGGCATACAGGGTTTCAATCTGTCGATGTGCGGTGAACTCGATTGCAGCCACGGACCCCTGCCCGGCACACGGAACGCCTCTGTGACGAGGTCGCCCCACAAATGAGAATAGTTCGCATTATGGTCAAGCAGCCTCGCCGGCGCAAATCACCGGGCCGGATCAGCCGGGAACATTGGCCGGCTCACCGAACCAGCTTCATCCAGCGTCACGTCGGCATTGCGGGCCAACGCCTGTGCAGGTCCCCCCGCCCGGCCCGTGTTGCCACTGCCGGCATTCCGCTAGCGCTGCGTCAATCCGCGCAGCATCAGTTCCAGTGCAGCCGCGCATTTGCGCAGGCGGACATCGGCATCAGCCCCTTCCGCTATCCAGAACGCAGCCTCGGCCAGGCTGCCGTAGATCAGCGATGCCAGGGCCTGCGCATCCACCTCGGCAATCACGCCGTGGCGAACCAGATCCTCGATCAGCCGCTGCATCGAGTCCACGCAGTGCCGCTGTGAATCCAGCGATGCCCCGCCAAGCACAGCGCGCGCATCGCGCAGGACGATGCGCTGGATCTCCGGCTCAAGCGCCATGTCCAGATAGGCCCGGCAGCGCTGCTGGAAGCCCAGCCAGGGATCGCTTGCGGCGTTGCTGATGGCCTGCAGCCGCGCATCGGTTTCTGCATCGATCTGCTCGACCACCGCGGCCAGCAGGCCCTTCTTGTCCCCGAAGTGGTGATACAGCGCGCCTCGGGTTAGCCCAGCCTGTGCAGTCAGCTCATCCATCGATGCATCCGCATAGCCGCTTTCGGCGAAAACGCGGCGGGCAGTGACCAATAGCAAGGCGCGGGTTGCCTCCATTTCAACGCGTGTGCGGCGGACCACGGCAATCTCCTTTCATACGCTTCGTATGTTTATTTACATTCATGGCGTATGTATGTAGCCTTTTACATACACCTCGTATGTATTGTTGTGGCCGGCCGACACCTTGGCAAGCCGCAGCGCTCCGGAGACCCCAATGGCCAACGCTTATCGCGCCCTCTTCGCTGCACCCGGTACTTCCGGCTTCGCTCTGGCCGGCCTGTTGGCCCGGCTGCCATTGCCCATGACCGGCATCGGCATCATCACCTTGCTGGCGCAGCTGCGCGGCAGTTACGCACTGGCCGGCGCGGTATCGGCCACCTTTGTGCTGGTCTATGCGCTGGCCTCACCGCAGATCTCGCGTTGGGTGGACCGCCACGGCCAGGCAACGGTTTTGCCGTTGGCGTCGGCCGCCAGCGTTGTCGGCATGCTGCTGCTCCTCCTTGCCAGCTACTGGCAGGCGCCGGATTGGCTGCTGTTTCCCTGCGCCGCGCTAGCCGGGTGCATGCCCAGCATGTCAGCGATGGTCCGGGCCCGTTGGACGGCTCTCTACCGTGGGCAGCCACAACTGCAGACGGCCTACTCGCTGGAAACGGTGTTCGACGAAATGAGTTTCATCGCCGGGCCACCGCTGTCGGTTGGCCTTTGCGTTGGCCTGTTCCCGCAGGCCGGCGTGCTGCTGGCCGCGCTGCTGCTGGCCGTGGGCACCGCTGCACTTGCAATGCAGCAGGCGACACAACCGCAGCTGGTCGCGCATGCCGCAGGCCAGCCCAATCGATCGGTGATGGCGCTGGCGGAAGTGCGGTTACTTGCGCTGCTGATGGTCGCAATGGGCATGATCGTTGGAACCATCGACATCACCAGCGTGGCCTTCGCCGAACTGCTCGGCCAGCCCTTGGCCGCCAGCATCGTGTTGTCGGCCTATGCCCTGGGTTCCTGCGCGGCGGGACTGGCTTTTGGTGCGCTGAAATTCGATGCACCGTTGCATCGCCTACTGCTATGGGGCGGCGCAGCAACGGCACTGACCACCCTGCCCTTGCTGCTGGTGGCCAGCCTGCCAGCGCTTGCGGCAAGCGTGCTGCTGGCCGGCATGTTTTTCGCGCCGACGATGATCGTGGTGATGTCGCTGGTCGAGCGCGCCGTGCCGGACCAGCAACTCACCGAGGGCATGACCTGGTTGTTGGCCGGATTGAATATCGGCGTGGCGCTCGGCGCCGCAGCAACCGGGCAACTCGTGGATCTGGCCGGTGCCCAAGCAGGCTTCGCCATCAGCGTAGGTGCTGGTGCGGCGGTACTGCTGCTGTCGATCTGGGTTAGCCGACGCCTAAGGCCATGCCAGCAGCAGTCCACCTGCGTTTGTTGATGCCGCCAACACCTTACCTTCCGGAACAGACCATGCAAACCCAATCCCCGACGGCAACCGCCGTGGCCCATCCTTGGTTGGCCGTTGTGGCCGTCGCCCTGGCAACCTTTTCGGTGGTGACCACCGAGATGCTGCCGGTCGGCCTGCTTACACCCATCGCCCAAGACCTTGGCACGTCCACCGGCAACGCCGGATTGCTGATCTCCGTACCGGCCCTGCTGGCAGCACTGTTCGCGCCATTGGTGGTGATTGCCGCAGGCGGCATCAACCGCCGCTACATCCTCTGCGCGCTGCTGGCCCTGCTTGCCGCGGCCAACGCCGCCTCGGCGTTGGCACCGACCATGCAGTGGATGCTGGCTGCGCGATTGCTGGTAGGCCTGTGCATGGGCGGGATCTGGGCAATCGCCGGTGGCCTGGCAATGCGATTGGTCTGCGCACAACGTATTGGACTGGCCACCTCGATCATCTTCGGCGGCGTCGCCGCCGCCTCCGTGCTCGGGGTTCCGTTGAGCGCGTGGGTTGGGGAGATGTTCGGTTGGCGCAAGGCATTCGTCGGTATGGCGCTGCTGAGCACGGCGGTGCTGTTGCTTCAGCTTGCCGTGATTCCCTCGCTACCCGTCTCGGCATCGGTGCAGCTGCGCCACTTCGCCCAGCAGCTGCGCAATCGACGCGTGCAGCGTGGGTTGGTCCTGACGCTGTTGCTGGTCGCCGGCCACTTCGCGGCTTTTACCTTTGTCCGGCCACTGCTTGAATTGGTATCTGGCGTGAGCGCCACATGGATCGGTGCGCTGCTGCTTGCCTATGGCGTCGCCGGCATCGGCGGCAATTTCCTGGTGGGCGTCCTCGCTCCTCGCAACGTATCCGCCACGGTAATGGCCGTTGCCGCAGGCCTGCTGGCCACGGCTGTCCTGTTCCTCTGCATCGGCGACACCCCGATCATGGGAGGTGCGCTGCTGTTGCTCTGGGGCCTGGCCTACGGCGGGGTATCGGTTGGGCTGATGACCTGGATGATGCAGGCAGCGCCACGCGCCGTTGAGGTAAACAGCGCGCTGTATGTGGGGGTCTTCAATACCGGCATCGCACTTGGCGCCTGGGGAGGCGGACGAGTGCTGGACCAGCTTGGCCTCAGCGGAACGCTCTGGGCGACCTCGCTGCTCGCAGCCGTTGCGCTGCTGCTGTGCGCCATCAGCATTGATCGCCACAACCATCCAGAAGCCGATGACGGCGATTGAATGGGCAACCGCGCAGGCTGCTGCTTGTGGCCTGCGACGCAAGACCGGCCCACACTCCTGCTGGCGTTAACTGGCCTCGCGCATGACCTCCGCAACTTGACGAAGGATTGGTTTTCTCAATACTTCGCCAATGCTGAGCCAACACTTCCTGTTCTTCTTTGCGATGCTCGGCGCCTTCATTGGCACCGTCCTCGCATCGTTCCTGTGGTGGCGGGCCAAGGGTGAGCCCAGCCAGCGCTGGCTGGCGCTGCTGATTCTGGTCGTGGGCATGCGCACAGGAAAATCGGTTGCTTATTACTTCTGGCCGGACATTCCCCGGGTGTTCCTGCAACTGGGTTTGACCGCCTGCTTCATGATCGGGCCGTGCCTGTTCTTTCTACTGCGTTCGAGCCTGGCCGGCACTCCCGGTCCACGGTTGGCAGACCGCTGGCACCTCACCGCATTGCTGGCCGTTGCCATCGGGGTAAACGTCTTCCTGCCCTACACCGGCCATCCCGAGCTGTGGCTGCATACCATCACCCCGGCCATCCAATATGTCTGGCTGGGCTACCTGCTGTTGGCCAGTGGACTGCTGTACCGGCACCGCGCCCAGCTCAAGGGCACACCTTCCGGCGCGTTGCTGCTGGGAACGCTGCTCGGCGTGTGGCTGATCTGGGCCGCCTATTTCACCGCGGGCTACACCTCTTACATCGTCGGCGCGCTGTCCTTCACCTTCCTCCTGGCCGCGAGCGTGCTGGTCTACCTGCGCCTGCGTTCCGGCCAGGCGCCGATCGAGCCCTACCAGGACCGGCGGATTTCCGACGACGAAGCCGCACCCCAGCTGCAGGCGCTGGCCGACCTGATGGCACGCGAGCGCCTCTACCTCGATCCGGGGCTGACCCTGCCTCGCCTCGCTCGCCGGCTCGGCATTCCGCAGACCCGGTTGTCGCAGCTGTTGAACGACAACAAGCAGACGTCCTTCAAGCAATACCTGGCACAACTGCGTGTCATCGAAGCGAAATCACTGCTGCTGCAACTGCCGCCAAAACCACTTGAGCGGGTCGCCGAGGAGGCTGGCTTCCAATCGATGTCCACCTTCCACGCCGCCTTCAAAAAGCTGGAGGGCCTGCCGCCGGGGGCGTTCCGCACCGCTGCCGGAAACTCCTGGAATTGATTCCAGCACTCCGGAATTGCATAGCAAGACATTGATTTAAAAGGGAAGACATAGGCTGCAGGCTCACCCCAACGAGCCGGCGCCATGCCCTTACATCGACTCCTCAAACCGCTGCTGATCCTGCTGCTGTGCGCATGGCAGGGCGGCATTTCCGACGCCGCCGCGAGCGCCGGGTCCGCCCTGGGGCGGTCCTCGACTGACCCGTCGACGCAACAGGCCGGCAGCAATCACCTTGTCGCCAGCAGCGGCCTCGGCGACACCAACCGGGCCGGGCAACAACGCATCCTGTTCATCCTTGCCAGCAGCAAGGTGCACGGCAGCTCCAGCATCCCGGCCAGCATCAGCTTCGGCGAGGTGATCCATGCCTGGGATACGTTCCAGGCAGCCGGCTATGCAGTGGACTTCGTCACCCCCGACGGCGGCGACGTGCCCATCCTCGACCCCTACGTGGGCAAGGAAGTGGAATCGCGCCTGCAGGACGAGCGCGTCATGCGCGGCCTGCGCAACACCGCCACACCGGCGCAGATCGACCCCGGCCTGTACCGCGCCGTCTATTACGTCGGTGGCAGCAACGCAATGTACGGGGTTGCCGAGAACCCCGTCCTGCAGGACATCGCCATGCATGTCTACGAACGCAATGGCGGGGTGGTCTCGGCCGTGTGCCATGGCACGGCCGGAATCGTGAACCTCAAACTCACCGGCGGCCAAAGCCTGCTCGCCGGCAAGCGCATCACCGGCTACCCGGAAGAACACGAGGATCGCGACGCCGCCTACTTCAAGGAATTCCCCTTCCTGATCCGGCAGACCGTGCAAGCCCGTGGCGGCCTGTTCCATGCGGTGGACGGCTACGCGCCTTACATCGAAGTCGACGGCCGCGTGATGACGGGCCAGAACTATGCCTCCGCCGCGCCGTTGGCTGCAGCCGTGGTCGATGCGCTGCGCAAGCTTCCCAACCCGCAAACCAGCCCGGCCAGGAGGGACTGAGCGGTCAGAACCCCGTCCAACTCCACGCACATCAACAATCCACACTCCCCAGGAAACCCATGAACACTTCAATCCGATCCACCGTTCTCGCCGCAGCGCTGCTTCTGCTCCCCACCTCGCTGATGGCACAAAACAACGAACATGCCGAAGTTGATCGCGCCATGCAGACCCTGCTGCGCGGCTTCGAAGCAGGCGACGCCAAGCTGCTCAGCGGCGTACTGCGGAAGGACGGCGTGGTTATCGGCTATTCGTCCAATCGCGGCGCCGTCGTGATGGAGACCACGGAAGAATGGGCCAAAGGGTTTCCCGGCAAGCCAGCGCCGGATGAGGCGCAACGTCATCGCCAATACCGAATCCTGGATGTCACCGACAGCGCGGCCGTGGTCAAGCTCACCCTCGACTATCCGACATGGGACGGCTCGGACTACCTGGCATTGGCGAAGATCGACGGCAACTGGATGATCGTCAGCAAGTCGTGGAGCGGGAAGCGCAAGACACCGGCAAGCTGAGCAGCGCGCTGCTGTTCGCCTGAGTTGCATGGTGAAGCGCCCGGTGAAAACCGGCCGCTTCGTCCATGTGCTGCCGATGGATCCGGATACGTGAACCAGCACGCGGGACGCCCCTTCCTGCGTCGCCCAACTCCCCGCCCAGCGAGGCCGCCCCTGCCTATGCGGACCGGCATGACTTCTGGCAGGGATGATAGGTGTTATACCTAACTATAGTATCAACACACCGCCCGCCAGAGACGGTATGGACCGACGCACGCGCCCCCCGCCCCTGCTTCATGAGCGCGGCGGGGCCAACAACATCAGCATCCAGGGGAACCGATGAGCACAGGAAAATTGCAGGTATGGCTGCTGGCAACCTTACTGGCCGCCGCCAGCTTGGCCCAGGCCAGCGAAGGGATGGTGGACCGCGGCGCCTACAAGCTGAGCGCCGAGCAGTCGGGAACCGGACCGGTCACGGTGGTCTTCGAGTCAGGTTTCGGCCAGGGCAAGGACACCTGGAAGGACGTGATCGCTGCGCTCGGCCCCGACTACCGCAGCATCAGCTATTCCCGCGCGGGGCTTGGCAAGTCGGGCAGCGATGGCAAGCCCAAGGACATCGACGCCCACCTCGTTGACCTCGGCGCCGTGATCAGTGACCTCGCCGGTGGACAGAAGGTCGTGCTGGTCGGCCATTCGTATGGTGGACTGCTGGCCACCGAGTTCGCACGCCGCCATCCGCACCAACTGCAGGCGCTGGTCCTCGTAGACCCGGCCACGCTGGGCCAGCGACACGCGTTCAAGCAGGCCGATGCAGCACGCGTACTGGTCGATGATGCCGCCCTGCTGGGCATGCTCCCGCCGCCCATGGCCGCCGACTACCGGGCATTGATCACCCAGCTGGATGCGCGTGGCGCGCAGACGCCGAACGTCATGCCGGACCTTCCGGTCGCGCTGCTCACCGCCACGCAGGTCGCCGCCGAACCCTTCGTTTTCGAGGAAACAGCTGCCGGCAAAGCGCTGTGGAAGGCGCAGCACGCCGCATTGTTCAGTGCCTTCGACCGTGGCTTCCACCGCTACTTCGTCATCGGCCACAACATCCACCGCGAGAACCCGGCAGCGGTTGCCGACGCGATCAGGGACATTGCAGGCAGGCGTTGAACTGCCGGCTCCGTGGGACTACTGCCAGTACACAGCGAAGCGCAGGTAACACCTCACCATCACCGGCACGCAGCGGGCATTGATCGCAGTGCCGTGCCGCCACCGCCTTGAATGATTGAAGAGACGCGACCGAAATGAAGAGACTGGCTACCGTGTTGATGCTTCTTCCGGCTTTGGCGCTTCCGCTAGTGGCGCAGGCGCAACCGCGATCGTCACAAGCAGTGCATGCGGAAAGGCTCGATGACTTCATCAACCATGTCGAGGACAACAATGGCGGCATCGGCGGTGTGTCCATCTTCAAGGGCGGCCGCGAGGTCTATGCCAGGAGCTTCGGGCAGCGGAATCTACCTGGTGTTGCTCACGATGGGAACAGCAAGTACCAGATAGCCTCGGTAACCAAGATGGTCACGGCGATTCTGGCGTTCAAACTGATAGAAAACGGGCGTCTGCGTCTAGATGACAGGTTGTCCGACTTCTATCCCGATATGCCGTCTGCGCAGAAGATCACCATCAGGAACCTGCTGGAGCATTCAAGCGGGCTGGGAAACTTCGCGATAAAGGATGGCTCGCTTTGGGTGCTTGACCCACTTGGCCAGAGCGAGATCCTGGAGGAGATCAAGAGGCAGGGTGCGACGTTCGAGCCAGGTGAACGTGTCGCGTACTCCAACTCCGCGTACTTCCTGCTGAGGATGATCCTTGAGAAAGTACATGGACGTGGATATCACGAGATCGTTGCTCAGGAGATTGCAGAGCCGCTGGGCCTCGAAAACTTCGCGTCATTTGAGTCTCATCCCAGCAATGTCTTCAAGTCCTATGCGTTCAAGGACCAGTGGGGAGAGATCAAGGATGTCGACTATTCCAATGTGATCGGCGTTGGTGATATCGCAAGTACCACGCGCGATCTGAACACACTGATTACCAACCTGTTTCAATACCGGATCCTGCGTAGGGACACCGTGGAGCAGATGCAGCCGGTCGTGGGCAAGGGCTGGGGCATGGGCCTTGCGGAGTTCACGTACGGGGAGGAACGATTTCTTGGCCACGGCGGAGACGTGCTCGGCTCTCATTCACGGGTCATCTACAACCCGAAGGATGACGTGGCGATCGCGTACTCGACCAATGGCGAGCGCATCCCGACCAATGTTTTCCTGGAAGCCATCGTCGCTACTGTCTATGGACGTGACGTCGCATTGCCGACCATAAAGTAGGTGTCGGTCGCTTGTGCAGCTGGTGGCGTACGTGTAAACCGGGGTGGGGGGTGGGGGGGGGGGGGGGGGCCCGGTTTGGGCGGTGGCCTTAAACCCCCCCGCCGAGCTGGGCGCGCCACTACCGCTTCAGCCCCCTCCCTTTGGCGCAGCCAAGGGG
>NZ_JBRREC010000028.1:0-45804 GCF_056760015.1 Stenotrophomonas sp. STEN029
TTTGGTGGGGGGGTGGGGGTGGCGGGGGGTGTGCTGGGGGGCGCCCCCCCCCCCCCCCCCCCCCCCCCCCCCCCCCCCCCCCCCGGGGGCCGGGGGGGGGGGGGGGGGGGAAGCTCCTGGCCAAAAATCCCAGCCAAAGAAAAAAGAAAAGCGGGCAAAGCCCGCTTTTCTTCAACTGCAACAGCGCGAACCAAACCGCGCTCAGTCCTCGCCAAACGCCTTGGCCAGGTCCTTGTACGCCTTGCGCTGGGCTTCGTTGCTCGCTACCGGCGCAATCACTTCCAGCTCCACGATCTGGTCACCATCCGGGCTGCCGGGCAAGCCTCGACCACGCAGGCGCAGCTTGCGGCCGCTGTCCGAATCGGCCGGCACCTTCAGCTCCACCGCGCCACCCAATGTCGGCACGCTGATGCTGGTGCCCAAGGCAGCCTGCCAGGGCGTCACCTGCAGCGTGTAAAGAATATTGCGGCCATCCACCTCGAACTGCGGATGCGAGGCGTACTCCACCTCCAGCATCAGGTTGCCACCGCCACTGCCCTGCCCGCTCAGGCGGATCACCTGGCCCGGGCGGATGCCCTTGGGGACGCGCACGTCGAGCTGGCGACCGTCCACGGTGATGCGCAGGCTGTCGCCACTGTAAGCAGCCTCCAGCGGTACCGACAGCTTGGCGCGGGTATCGCGCATCGGCTGCGGGCCGGCACCACCGAAACCCGGGCCCGGACGACGTCCACCGGCACCTGCGCCACCGCGCTGACGGGCAAACAGGCTTTCGAAGAAGTCGCTGAAACCGCCGTTGGCATTGCCACCGCCGAACACTTCCTCGAAATCAAAGCCCTGCCCGCCGCCAAAGCCCGGCGGTGCATTGAATTCCTCGCCAGGGCGATAGCCCTGCGCGCGCAGCTGGTCATAGGCCTTGCGCTTGGCTGGATCGCGCAGCGCCTCATAAGCCTCATTGACCGCCTTGAATTTGTCCTCGGCGCCGGCTTCCTTGCTTACGTCCGGGTGGTACTTGCGCGCCAACCGACGGTAGGCCGTCTTGATCTCGGCATCACCGGCGCTGGGCTCAACCCCAAGCGTGGCGTAGTAATCCTTGAATTCCATCCTCACACCTCTGAAAAAAAGCTGGCCCGACACCTTGCGGCAACGGGCCATCGTGCAATCGGCAAGCACCGTGGCCCCATTCTACCGGGCCACGGTGCCTGCGCAGGTGGAAGTTCGCTCACGCCGTCAGGCGCTGGGCTGGCCCTGCACCACCTGGATGCGGCGCGGTGCCGCCTCGCTGCGCTTGGGAATGCGCACTTCCAATACGCCATTGTGGCTATGGGCCACGATGCCCTCGGCATCGGCGCTGTCAGGCAGCACGAAACGGCGGTTGAAGGCACCCTGGGCGCGTTCACTGCGGGTCAGACGCTGGCCTTCAGCCAGCTCCGGCGCGCTGCGCTGGCCGCTGATGGTCAACACGCCCTTTTCCATCTGCACGTCGATGCTGGAAGCATCCACGCCGGGCAGGTCTGCCGAAACAACGAACCGGCCAGTTTCCTCGCGGATATCGACCGCAGGCACCCAGGCTGACGCGCTGCTGTTGGTGACGGTTTCAAGCAATGGCGACAACAACTGATGAATCTCGGACTGGGTCGGCCACTGGCGGTAACGTACGATGCTCATGATGTCCTCCTGCAAGATATGGGGACTGGCATGCCGGAATGGCGCTGCCTTTCCCATGCACACGACGTATTGTGTGAAGACCGCCTTTTCAAGCTGTTGACGCGGTGCTTCCACCGTCTCTTTAAACTTCAATTCAGCCTAGGAGTCCTGCATGTCCATCAACGTTGGCGACCGCATCCCTGAAGTCACTCTCAAGCGCCTGCGCGAAGGGCTGGAAACGATCGACACCCACGCATTGTTCGATGGCCGCAAGGCGGTGCTGTTCGCCGTGCCCGGCGCATTCACCCCGACCTGCTCGGCCCGCCACCTGCCCGGTTATGTCGAGCATTTCGAGGATTTCCGCAACCGCGGCATCGAAGTGTTCTGCATGGCGGTCAACGACCCGTTCGTGATGCAGGCCTGGGCCAAGAGCCAATCAGTGCCCGATGGATTGCAGATGCTGTCCGACGGCAATGGCGATTTCACCCGCGCACTGGGTCTGGAAATGGATGCCAGCGCGTCCGGCATGGGCATCCGTTCGCGTCGTTTTGCGCTGTACATCGAGAACGGCGTGGTCCGCGCAACCTACATCGAACAGCCGGGACAATTCGAGGTATCCGGGGCCGAGCATGTGCTCGCCCATCTCCCCACCTAGGGGTTCAATAGAAGGAAAGGCCAGCCATGAGCAAGCAGCCCGCCGCCAAGTCGACAAAATCAACGCAGTTGGCAGGAATCACTGATCGAAAAACCCTACGCGCCAACGCGCGCAAGAGCATCGAGGATGGCGCGGTCACGCCCACCTACAGTGCCAACCGCCCAGCGGTGATCAAACTGCTCAACGACGCGCTGGCCACCGAATGGGTGTGCGTGCTGCGCTATTACCGGCATTACTACATGGCCAAGGGCATGCTGGCCGACTCGGTCAAGGCCGAGTTCCTTGAACACGCGCAGCAGGAGCAGGCACATGCCGCCCTGCTATCCGAACGCATCGTGCAACTGGGCGGCGAACCCGACCTCAATCCGGACACCCTCACCGCCCGCGCGCACGCCGAATACAAGGAAGGCGGCAATCTGCGCGACATGGTGCGCGAGAACCTGATCGCCGAGCGCATCGCCATCGACAGCTATCGCGAGATGATCAACTTCATCGGCGACAAGGACACCACCACCAAGCGCATCCTCGAGCAGATATTGGCGCAGGAAGAAGAGCACGCTGATGAGTTCGCCGATCTATTGGAAGGTTGGATCGGCGAATAAGCCGGAGACGTGGTAGAGCCGAGCCATGCTCGGCTGGAGCCTTACCGACAAACCCATGTTGTAGGAGCGGTGTAAGCCGCGAAGCTGACACCAATGAAATTGCAGGGATCGCTGCAACTTGATTCATTTGTTGCTTCGCGGCTTACGCCGCTCCCACAAGCGCGGATTGCGTGGGAAGCTCCTGCCGAGCATGGCTCGGCACTACAGGGCATTGCTGGGAAATCCCCTGCCAAGCATGGCTCGGCACTACATTGCGCTTCTCAGTTCACTACGCGGAAGCGGACGCGCGTCCATGTGCCGTCGGCTGCCAGCGCCGTCAGGGTGTGTTCGCCGGCATCGTTGAAGTCGCGGGTGAAGGTGCGCGCGCCTTGTGTCTGCGCTATCCAGCGGCCGTCGAGCAGCCATTCAATCGTTGCTTCGCTGCCCAGCGCGCGCAGCTGCAGGCGCGGGCCATGCTGTGCACCCGGCGGTCTAGCCAGTGTAGCCAGGTCATTCAAGCCATCAATATGCAGCACGCCATCGGACTGCCGACCGTCATCGGCGCAGTCTGCTGCCAAAGGCGGCAGGCTTTGCGCCTGCCGTTGCGCCACGGTCAGCCAAGGCGACGCCATCGCTGGCCAGCGCGCGATCTCGCGATCCTCGACCCGTGGATGGCCTTCGCAGCCGGGCGACAGCCGCTGGCCGGTCGCTGCATCCACCTGGTAACGCATACGCCCGGATTGCCAGAACCTTGCCTCACGCTCAGGGAAGCTTGGCGGCACCACGCCGTCCAGCACCCACGCAGGGAAGCGGCGCTGGCACATGGCAGGCGGGGTCTGCTCGACGGCAATGCCCAGTGGCCAGCAGATCTCGACTTCGCTGACGCTGTCCGGCCGTGCCCGCACGGCATTGTCACCGGCCTGGCGCGGCAGGCTGTCGATCACCTCGAACATCAGCGGCAAGGCCGTCACCGCGCCGTACTGCCCCGGCAACGGCGTGCCATCCGGACGACCGACCCAGACGCCGACGGTATAGGAGCGAGTGCTGCCGATTGCCCAGGCGTCGCGGTAGCCGTAGCTGGTACCGGTCTTCCATGCCACGCGCGGGCGGTTGCCAGTATCGAAGGTACCCACGCCATAGCCCGGTCGCGGATTGGACTCGAGCACATCGCGCACGATCCATGCGGCACCCGGCGATACCAGCCTACGCTCGATGCGTGGGTCGTTGGGCGTGTAGCGCACGCGACCGGCGATACCTTCCCGGTTGAGCGCGGAGAACGCACCGACCAGATCCTCCAGGCGTGCCCCGGTGCCACCGAGAATCAACGCAAGGCTGGGCTGCGTGCCATGCGGAAAACGCAGATTGATGCCGGCATTGCCCAGCCGTGCAGCGAACCGCGATGGACCAACCCTGTCCAGCAGATCCACCGACGGCACGTTCAAGGACAAGCGCAAGGCAGTAGCAGCACCGACCGGCCCGTTGAATGCCGCATCGAAATTGCCTGGACGGTAGCCGCCGAAGCTCTGCGGCGCATCGACGATCAGGCTTTCCGAATGGATCAGGCCGTCGTCCAGCGCCATGCCATACAGGAACGGCTTGAGCGTTGAACCCGGCGAACGCCACGCCTGCACCATGTCCACATGGCCAAGCCGCGCCTTGTCGGCAAAGGTGACCGAACCGACATAGGCGCGTGCTTCCAGCGTGTTGTTGTCCATCACCAGCAGCGCAGCCGAGGTGCGTTCCGGCAGTTGTGAGAAATACGAGGAAACACGCTCTTCCAGCGTGCGTTGCAGACCGCTGTCGATCGTGGTTTCGATCTGCGGCACACGCGGATAGGCGCTGCGCATGCGTTGCGCCAGCAAGGCGGCATGCAAAGGCTGTTGCAGCGAACGCGCCACCACCGGCTCGATGCGCGCGTCGGCGACATCATCGACCGACCACACCTTGAGCTCGGCCATGCGTGCCAGCACCTTGTCGCGGGCGCGCTGCGCGGCTTCCGGGTGCCGATCAGGACGCAGCCGGCTGGGCGACTGCGGCAACACCGCCAGCAACGCGGCCTCGGCCTGCGACAGATGCGTGGCCGACTTGCCGAGATAGGCCCAACTCGCCGCTTCCACACCTTCGATGGTGCCACCGTAAGGCGCGCGTTCCAGGTACAGGTCGAGGATCTGTGTCTTGCTCAGGTGCACTTCCAGCTGCAGCGCACGCAGCAGCTGTTTGAGTTTGCCCCAGGGCGTGCGCGTATGCGGATCGAGGATGCGCGCGACCTGCATGGTCAGGGTCGAGCCACCGGAGACGATGCGTCGCTCCAGCAGCATCTGCTTGCCGGCGCGCGCCAGCGCCCACAGGTTGATGCCGGGATGGCGCCAGAACCAGCGGTCCTCGTAGGTCAGCAAAGCCTGCAGGTACAACGGCGAGATGGTCTTTGCATCGGCCGGGTAACGCCACACGCCTTCTGCATCGGCGAAGGCACGCAGCGGTGTGCCATCGCGCGCGACCACCAGCGTACTGGTGTCGCGTGATTTCGGCAGCGGCAACGGAAATGCCAGGTCCAGCACCAGCAACAAGGTCAGCAGGGCGGCAAGCGCCCAGCGCAGGTTGCGGAGCGTAAGGACGGCGCGCACGCGGGTGGCAATCTGTTTCAGCCGGGAGGCGCGCGTTTTCAATGGGGATGATTCTTCAGACATTGCCTGTGGAGCTGGGGCGGAACGGCTTGGCCGCGGAAGAGCTTACCCCTCCCCCACCCTCCCCTTGCCTTCGGCAAAGGGAGGGAGCAGGAGCAGCTGCCTGACGCCGCAATTGTTGCCTGTGTCGCTGCGGCGGAATGGCTTGGCCGTGGGAGAGCTTACCCCTCCCCGGCCCTCCCCTTGCCGTTGGCAAAGGGAGGGAGCAAGCGACTACGGCTGCACCACCGTGATGGTGCTGGGGTTGGAGCGGCCCACGCCGCGCATGTCGGGACGGTACATGTCCTCGGCCAGCGGCGGCGGCACCATGTACGTGCCCGGGGTGACCGCACGCACCAGATAGAACACGTGCGCTGTGCTGCCACGCGACAGCTTCAAGGCGGCCACATAGCGGTCGTCGCGGAACTCCTCGTGCTTGACGTCGGCAGCGCTGGAGCGGTCACTCACCTTGACCTCGCCCACCACCACGTCGGCCCACTGCTTGGCATCGCCAAGGTTGAAGTTCTCGATTTCCAGGCCGGCCGGCAACAGGTCGGTGAGCAAGGCATCGGGCATGTTCGAGTTGGAAGTGACGCTGAGCCGCACGATCAGGGCCTCGCCTTCCTTCAACGGACGCGGCGTCCACGGCTTGCCGTCGGTGCCGAACCAGGAGCGCTCGATGCCGATCACGCTGTTGTCCGGTGCCGGTGGCTGACGCGGAATGCCGGCAACGTCCAGGCTGGCGAACATCGGCGCCTCGCCCTGCGGCGAGAACCGCACGCCCTGCGCCAGCTGCGCCATGTCGAACACGCGACCAAAGGCCTTGCGTGCACTGATGTCCTCGACATTGTCGCCAACCGCCAGTTCGCCGGACACCAGCTTCTTCTGGTTGGCCATCAAGGCCTTGCCCAGGCGCGCCAGTGCCACCTGTTCCTGCGTGCTCAGCCACATCAGGCCACTGCCACGACGCACGTCCAGCGTGCGTCCCAGATCGATCACGCGCGCGTCGTATTCCGGCTTGGACAGGCCGCGCTCATGCAGCAGGGCGATCATCAAAGCCTCGTCGCGCAGGCGGGTGCCGTAGTCGCCGAAGTATTCCGGACGGTCGGCGCTGGACTTGGCGAAGCCAGCAGCAATCGCCGCCTGGCCACGCTTGCTGTCGCCCTGGATAGCCAGGGCCGCACCCAGATGCACCAGCGACAAACCGGTCACCGCCTTGCTGCGCTCGTTGTCCCACAGCGTGCGCAGCGTACCCAGCGGTGCGCGATTGACGCGTGCCAGCACATAGCCGGAATAGGCCTGGTTGGCGAACTTCAAACCGTCACGGCGATCACTGCCGTAGAACTGGTTGCCACCGCTGAGCAGGTCTTCGCTGATCCGGTTCAAGGCCTTCTGCAGCACGTTCTCCGGCACCGCGAAGCCTGCATCCTTGGCGTCGAGCAGGAACTCTGCGACATACGGCGTCAGCGCCAGATTGATGTAGTCGTCATCGCCCCACATCGAGAAGTTGCCGTTGGACACCTGCATCGACGCCAGCCGGCCGAACGCACCTTCCATGCGCTCACGACGGACCTTGGCGTCCAGACCATCGGCACCGAGCATCGCCGACGTGGCCTCATCCAGCATCAGCGCTGCATACCCCTTGCTGGTGGTCTGTTCGGCGCAACCATAGGGATAGTTCAAGGCGCCCTGCAGCGCCGATGCGAACGGGATCGGCGGCAAGGCGCTGACCAGCATGCGTGCATTGACCGAACCGCCCATCAAGCCATTGGCAAAGCTGCTGTCCAGGGCGATCGGCGCCAGCGGATCCAGGGTCCGGGTCTGCGAACGCAGCACCGATGGCCACGCCGCGCGCACCGGCAGGTCGTAGCGGCGGTCCACCTTGAAGCCATTGCCATCAACGCGCACCCGCACCTTGGCCACGCTATAGCCTTCCTGCGCGGTCAGCGGGAAGCTCAGCGTGCTCTTGGCGTCCGCCGCCAGTTGCACCGTACGGGTCGATTCGCCGATACCGAGCGGGCCTTCACCGTCCACGCGCACGTTGAACTCGCCGGGCTTGCCGGTGAAGTTCTGCACGTCGAGGGTAACCGTGCTGCGATCGCCCGGTGCCATCACCCGCGGCATGCTGGCCTCGGCCAGGATCGGCGCGCGCACCAGCGTCTCCACATCCCGATTGCCGTAGCGGTCGGCCGAGTAGACCATCGTCGAAACGCGCAGGGTGCCGTTGAAATCCGGCACCTGCAGGCGCACCCGCGCATTGCCCTTGGCATCCAGCGCCACCGGCCCGGAGAACAGGTCCACGGTCTGCACGCGGGCGGTCGGCCGCTTGGCCTGCGGCAGTGCCGCCAATGCCATGTCGCCGCCGAACTTCAGCTTGCCGCTATTGCCCTCGAAACTCTCGATCACGCGGCCGTAGATGTCATAGGCATCCACGCCCAGCCGACGCTGTGCGAAGAAGTGCCCGGGTGCATCCGGCACCGGGAAGCGGGTGATGTTGAGGATGCCCACGTCCACCGCCGAGACGGTGACGTGTGCCGGCTTGCCGGCCAGCTCGGGCGCGCTGACGGTCACCGTCATCGGCTGTTCCGGGCGCATCTGCTTGGGCGCGATCAGGCCGACCGCGACGCGGCGGTCGCGACGGTCCATCGGCACATGCGCGACGCCAACGGCACGCGCCGGGGTGATCTTGCTCGGCGCGCTGCCACCACGGAACACCAAGGCGGTGATGTAGACATCGTGCCGCTCCCAGTCCTTGCTGACCGGGATTTCAAACGTGCTGCCCGGCTTGGCATCGATGTCCTGCACGTACAGCATGCGGTCGCTTTCGACCATCAACACGCCACGGCCGGCATGCGGCGGGGTCAGCGTGACCTTGACGGTGTCACCGGCGCGATAAGCGGTCTTGTCCAGCGACAGCTTGACCTTGTCAGGGCGGGCATCCAGCCCACGGTTCTGATCGTCCCAGCTCCAACCGGCGCGGAACGGATAGCGCATGGTCAGGCCGGTGGCCGGATCAAACACGTCCACCCGGTACTCGCCCCACTCGACCGGGAAATCGAACCGGGCCGAGGTGGCACCGGCGTCGATGGTGCGGGTTTCCTTGTTCTCGAAGCGGCGGGTGAAGTCGTAGTCCCAACGGTTGTCGGTATAGGTCCAGTGGTAGTCGCGCAGTTCGCGCACCAGGGTGACCTTCAGTCCCTTGGCCGGCTGCGGCTTGCCATCGGCATCCACCCGCATCAGCTCGAAGCGGGCATTGGCGTTGGCGTCCGCACCGTCGCTGTCGCTGAACAGCGGGCGCAGGGCGACCAGCGCAGGTGCCGGCCACATCACCCGCTTCAAGGTGCGGGTGACGGTGCGGCCACCGGTTTCATAGACACTTCCGGACAGCAGCGCAGCCACGGTGGTGGCCTTGCCCGCCTCGGCCGGCAAGGCGACGTCTTCGCGCAGCTTGCCGTCCTTGGGCAGGGTGGTATCGATCACGTCATTGGCTTCGCGCGGCAGCTGCACGGTCGGGTCGCCGAAGAACCAGCCCGGCATCGACTCGACCGGGTGCTGCTCCACCGCCACCGCCAGGCGCGCGGTGAAGCGGTTGCCGTCGGCCGGTGCGCCATACAGATAGGCCGCATCGGCCTGCAGCTTCAGCGCCTCGCCCGGCTTCAGGGTCTTCTGCGCGCTGGCCAGGTCCAGCTTCATGCGCTCGGGCAGGAACTCCTCGATGCGCAGGGTCATGCCCTGCACCGCCTCCTTGCTGGCCGGATCGGTGCGGAACTCGACGGTCCAGCGCCCGGTGGGTGCCTCCACCGGAATGGTCTGCTCGAACGCGAAATAGCCCTGCTCGCCCGGCTGCAGGCGGGTCTCACGGAAGGTCTTGCCGTCCGGCTGCTTGAGCCGCAGGAACACCGGTTGGCCGCCGGTAGCTGGCCCGGCCAGGGTCTTGCCGTCGTTGTCGCGCAGCAGCGCGGAGATGCGCACGGTCTCGCCCGGGCGGTACAGATCGCGCCCGGACCAGGCAAATACGTCGAAATTGGCGTTCTGGCGCCCGGCCACCGCGAACTCGCTCAGGTCCAGCGCAGGCTGGTTGAACGGCAGCATGGTGGTGTCACTGCCACTGCTGGCGACCAGCACATGGGCGGCATCCAGCGTGTAGTTGAGCAGGGCGTTGCCGTTGCCGTCGGTCTGGCCCTTGAGGATGACCTCGCCCTTGCCATCGATGACCTTCAGCTCGACCTTCTTGGCCGGCGCGCCGTCGGCCAGCGAGGCGGTGTGGACGAACAGCTTGTCCTTGTAGGCGCGGGTATGCAGGCCGATGTCGCTGACGGTGAAGAACGAGGTATCGAATTCGTTGTCGAAACTGCCGGTGCGCTTCATCACCGCGAAGTACAGGCCGGGCTGCTGCAGCTCCTTCACGTCCTGGATCGGCAGATAGGTCAGCACGCGCTCGTTCTGTTTGCCACCGAGGATGAAGCGGTTGACGTAGACCGGCTCGGCCAGCTGGTTGAGCGGGGTCTTGTCACCGTATTCGCTGTCCAGCTCCCAGCTGCCACGTCGACCGCCGCGCTGGTACTGGCTGAAGAAGGTGGGCAGGTCCTTTTCGCGCACGCGCAGGAACTCCACGTCCACCTCGGGCACGTTCACCGAGACCACCGGCAGGCCGCGGCTTTCGCGGGCCGGCAGCACGCTGCCCTGCGAGGCGAAGCCTACTGCAGGATCCAGCTCGCCGGTGAAGACCTTCTGCTTCACTTCCGTGCCCAGCCGGTTGCCATCGGCCGCCAGCAGGTCGGCCGAGATGATCAGCGTGTATTCCTTGGCCGCCTCCACATAGGGATAGCGCAGGGTCTTGCCGTCATCGGACAGCGACCAACTGCTGTCCTCGTTGCCGACCTTCTCCTCGAAGCGCAGCAACTTGTCGAAGTCCTGGGTGCCGACCAGCGGGCGCGAGAACTCCACCGCCAACGCAAGGCCGTCACCACCCTTCTGGTCCGGGTAGGCGCGCAGCATGGCAAAACCCTTGACCTCTTCCTGCTTGGTCTGGATCGCCTCACCGCTGGCGCCGGGCAGCTGCCCGGTTTCGTTCCTGCTGCATCCTGCAACCAAGGCCAGCGCCACCAAGGCGGCCGCAGCCCAACGCATACCCTTCAACATCCTGTTACCCATGGCGTCCTCCCGCAGATCGCCGGAGTATAACCAGCCTGCTTGTAAGGGCTTGTGTAGCAAGCTGCCCTCTGCTGGGGATTTGTCTGGAAACCCGCCAGGCGTGCTACACCCGCTATATGTGGGTCCTCGAAATCGCAAAAAGCATAAGGGCCACTGATCCCAGCAGCCCTTGCTCTTCTTTCGCCGCCCTCATTGCCATGGACGGAGCGCGATATCAGAACGCATCACCGGGCACGCGCACCCAGCCTTCCATCAGGATGCGGGCACTGCGGCTCATCACCGCCTTGGTGACCGTCCACTGACCATCAACCAGCGCGACCGCCGCACCGACGCGCAGCGTGCCGGAAGGATGGCCAAAGCGCACCGCATCACGCTGACCACCACCACCGGCGAGGTTGACCAGCGTGCCCGGCACTGCCGCTGCCGTGGCAATTGCCACCGAGGCGGTGCCCATCATCGCGTGGTGCAGCTTGCCCATCGACATGGCGCGGGCGTTGAGGTCGATGTCGGCGGCGTGGATCTGCTTGTTGCCGCTGGACAGGTAGTCCTGCGGCGGTGCCACGAAGGCGACCTTGGGTGTGTGCTGGCGTTTGAGCGCTTCTTCAGGGCTCTTGATCAGGCCCATGCGCAGGGCGCCGGCAACGCGGATCGCCTCAAGCTTTGCCAGTGCCGTCTTGTCCTCATTGATGGCCGGCTGCAACTCGGCACCGGTGTAACCGATATCCGTTGCATTGATGAAAACCGTGGGGATGCCGGCGGTGATCATGGTCGCCTGCAGCTTGCCGACCCCGGGCACATCGAGCTCATCCACCAGGTTGCCGGTTGGGAACATCGCGCCACCACCCTCGCCTTCGCCCTCATCGGCCGGGTCGATGAACTCCAGCACGATCTCTGCTGCCGGGAAGGTCACGCCATCGAGATCGAAATCACCGGTTTCCTGCACCTGTCCGTTGCTGACCGGCACGTGGGCAATGATGGTCTTGTTGATGTTGGCCTGCCAGATGCGCACTACGCAGATACCATTTTCCGGCACACGAGCGGGATCAACGTAGCCTGCATGCAGCGCGAACGCACCAGCACCGGTAGACAAATTCCCGCAGTTGCCGGACCAGTCGACGAAGTCGGTATCGATCGACACCTGTCCATACAGATAATCCACATCGTGGTCGGGCTTGCTGCTGGGCGAGATGATCACGCACTTGCTGGTGCTGGAGGTGGCGCCGCCCATGCCGTCGGTGTGCTTGGCGTAGGGATCAGGGGAGCCGATCACCCGCTGCAATAAGCGGTCACGTGCCTGGCCCGGCTGTTGGGCGCTGGCTGGCAGGTCTTCCAAGCGGAAAAACACGCCCTTGGAGGTACCGCCGCGCATGTAGGTTGCCGGGATCTTGATCTGGGGGATGTGGGACATGGTGCGGGTTTCCTTGCTTCGATCGTGATGTGGAAGGCCGGATGCGATGCTAGCCGCCCATGCCCTCACCCCAACCCCCGCTCCGCGGCCCGGCCCTTGCGCAAGGGCGTTCGTGGGGCCGCGAACCAGGGGTTTGCTTACAGGCCCCCTCTCCCGCGCGCGGGAGAGGGGCTCAAGTCATGCGTTTGCCGATTCCAGGAAATCCTGCGCAAATCGCTGCAATACGCCACCGGCCTCGTAGATCGCCACTTCTTCATCCGAATCCAGGCGACAGGTCATCGGCACCCTGACCACTTCACCGTTGCGGCGGGTGATGATCAGGGTCAGATCGGTACGCGGGGTGCGCAGGCCGATAACGTCATAGCTCTCGGTGCCGTCGATGCCCAGCGTGTTGCGGTTGGTGCCCGGCTTGAACTCCAGCGGCAGCACGCCCATGCCGATCAGGTTGGTGCGGTGGATGCGCTCGAAACCTTCAGCGGCAATCGCTTCAACACCAGCCAGGCGAACGCCCTTGGCCGCCCAGTCACGCGAGCTGCCCTGGCCGTAGTCGGCACCGGCGATGATGATCAGCGGCTGCTTGCGCTCCATGTAGGTCTCGATTGCTTCCCACATGCGCATGACCTTGCCTTCCGGCTCCACCCGCGCCAGTGAGCCCTGCTTAACGCTGCCATCCTCGTTGCGCACCATCTCGTTGAACAGTTTGGGATTGGCGAAGGTGGCGCGCTGTGCGGTGAGGTGATCGCCGCGGTGGGTAGCGTAGGAATTGAAGTCCTCTTCCGGCAAGCCCATCTTGGCCAGGTATTCACCGGCCGCGCTGGACAGCAGGATCGCGTTGGACGGCGACAAATGGTCGGTAGTGATGTTGTCCGGCAGTACCGCCAGCGGCAGCATGCCGCGCAGCGTGCGCTCACCGGCCAATGCACCCTCCCAGTACGGCGGGCGGCGGATGTAGGTGCTTTGCGGGCGCCAGTCGTACAGCGGACTGACCTTCTCGCCATGCTCGACGCGGACGTTGAACATCGGGTTGTAAACCTTGCGGAACTGCTCCGGCTTGACCGCTGCCTTCACCACCGCATCGATCTCGGCATCGCTCGGCCAGATGTCCTTCAGGCGCACTTCCTTGCCGTCGGCGTCCACACCCAGCACGTCCTTCTCGATGTCGAAGCGCACGGTACCGGCAATGGCATAGGCGATCACCAGCGGCGGCGAGGCCAGGAAGGCCTGCTTGGCGTACGGGTGGATGCGGCCATCGAAGTTGCGGTTGCCCGACAGCACCGCAGTGGCGTACAGGTCGCGATCAATGATCTCCTGCTGGATCTTCGGGTCCAGCGCGCCACTCATGCCGTTGCAGGTGGTGCAGGCGAAAGCGACGATGCCGAAGCCCAGCTGCTCCAGATCCGGCAGCAGGCCGGCTTCTTCCAGATACAGCTGCACCGCCTTGGAGCCCGGCGCCAGCGATGACTTCACCCACGGCTTGCGGGTCAAACCGCGCGCGTTGGCGTTGCGCGCCAGCAGCGCTGCGGCAATCACATTGCGCGGATTTGAAGTATTGGTGCAGCTGGTGATGGCAGCGATGATCACCGCGCCATCCGGCATCAGGCCTTCGGCTTCCTCGCCCCTGCCACTGAGCAGCTTGGCTTCGTCGGCGATGCCGCGCTCGGCCAGGTCCGACACCGGCAGGCGCTTGTGTGGATTGCTGGGGCCGGCCATGTTGCGCACCACGCTGGACAGGTCGAACTCAACGACCCGCTCGTACTGCGCGGTTTCCAGTGCGTCCGCCCACAGACCGGTGGTCCTGGCGTAATTCTCGACCAGCGCGATCTGCGCATCCTCGCGGCCGGTCAGGCGCAGGTAGTCGATGGTCTGCTGGTCGATGTAGAACATCGCCGCGGTTGCGCCGTATTCGGGGCACATGTTGGAGATGGTGGCGCGGTCACCGATGGTCAATGCGGCAGCACCTTCACCGAAGAACTCAAGGTAGGCGCCAACCACACGTTCCTTGCGCAGGAACTCGGTGATCGCCAGCACCACGTCGGTGGCGGTGATGTTCGGCTGCGGCTTGCCGGTCAGCTTGGCGCCGATGATGTCGGGCAGGCGCATCCACGAGGCGCGGCCCAGCATCACGTTCTCGGCTTCCAGGCCGCCGACACCAATGGCGATGACGCCCAGCGCATCCACGTGCGGGGTGTGGCTGTCGGTACCAACGCAGGTATCCGGGAAGGCCACCCCGCCCTGCTGGTAAATCACCGGCGACATCTTCTCCAGATTGATCTGGTGCATGATGCCGTTGCCCGGCGGAATCACATCGACGTTCTCGAAGGCCAGCTTGGTCCAGTCGATGAAGTGGAAGCGGTCTTCGTTGCGGCGGTCTTCGATGGCGCGGTTCTTGGCGAACGCGTCCGGATCGTAGCCACCGCATTCCACTGCCAGCGAGTGATCGACGATCAGCTGCACCGGCACCACCGGGTTGACCTTGGCCGGGTCACCACCCTTGTCGGCGATGGCGTCACGCAGGCCGGCCAGGTCGACCAGTGCGGTCTGGCCGAGGATGTCATGGCAGACCACGCGCGCCGGGAACCAGGGGAAATCGAGGTCGCGCTTGCGCTCGATCAGCTGCTTGAGCGAATCGGTGAGCGTGGCCGGATTGCAGCGGCGCACCAGGTTTTCGGCCAGCACGCGCGAGGTATAGGGCAGCATGGCGTAGGCGCCGGGCTGGATGGCATCGACTGCGGCGCGTGCATCGAAGTAGTCGAGCGTGCTGCCTGCGAGGTGCTTGCGATAATCGGTATTCATGGCTGGCCTGTGAGGGTCTGGGCTTGCTGGTGTTGCGGTGGAGTGCTGCGAAGATGCGTGTGATTGCAGCAATCCCACAGCAACACATGAAATCTGGCATTTCCCTTCTCCCGCCTGCGGGGGAAGGCGCCCGAAGGGCGGATGGGGGGCTTTGGCTTTGGCTTCGGCTTTGGCTTCGGCTTTGGCTTCGGCTTTGGCTTTAGCTTTGGCCTTTTCCAAAAGCGAGAAGCTGCTCCACGTGCCAGGAGCTTCCCCTCACCCCAACCCCTCTCCCGCAGGCGGGAGAGGGGCTCTATCTCGCTTGTGGCGGAGATGCTGCAGGCGTCATCTCGCTTGTGGCGAAGATGGCTTTGTCTCCATCAAGCGCGCTTGTCCAGCGGCACGAAGGTCTGGTCTTCCGGGCCGGTGTAATTCGCGCTCGGGCGGATGATCTTGCCGTCGATGCGCTGCTCGATGATGTGCGCACTCCAACCTGCGGTACGTGCAATCACGAACAACGGGGTGAACATCGCGGTCGGCACGCCCATCATGTGGTAGCTGACGGCGCTGAACCAATCCAGGTTCGGGAACATCTTCTTGATGTCCCACATCACCGACTCAAGACGCTCGGCGATGTCGTACATCTTCATGTTTTCCTGCTCGGCCGACAGCTCACGCGAGACATCCTTGATCACCTTGTTGCGCGGGTCGGACACGGTGTAGACCGGGTGACCGAAACCGATCACCACTTCCTTGCGCTCGACGCGGGCCTTGATGTCGGCTTCGGCTTCGTCCGGGGTTTCATAACGCTTCTGCACTTCGAAGGCGACTTCATTGGCGCCACCGTGCTTCGGGCCACGCAGTGCGCCGATGCCGCCGGTGATGGCGCTGTACATGTCGCTGCCGGTGCCGGCGATGACGCGGCAGGCGAAAGTCGAGGCGTTGAATTCATGCTCCGCGTACAGGATCAGGCTGGTGTGCATGGCCTTGACCCAGGAGTCGCGCGGCTGCTCGCCGTGCAGCAGGTGCAGGAAGTGGCCGCCGATCGAGTCATCGTCGGTCTCCACGTCGATGACCTTGCCGTTGTGGCTCCAGTGGTACCAGTACAGCAACATCGAACCCAGCGAGGCCATCAGCTTGTCAGCGATGTCGCGTGCGCCCGGGTGATTGTGGTCGTCCTTCTCCGGCGACACGCAGCCCAGCACGGAAACGCCGGTACGCATCACGTCCATCGGGTGCGCCGACGGCGGCAGTTCTTCGAGCGCGGCCTTCACCGATGCCGGGATGCCACGCAGCGCCTTCAGCTTGGCCTTGTAGGCACGCAGCTCGGCCTTGTTCGGCAGCTTGCCGTGTACCAGCAGGTGGGCGATTTCCTCGAACTCGCTGGTGTTGGCCAGGTCCAGGATGTCGTAGCCACGGTAGTGCAGATCGTTGCCGCTGCGGCCAACGGTACACAGAGCGGTGTTGCCGGCAGCGGTACCGGACAGGGCGACGGACTTCTTCGGCTTGAACGCCGGTGCGGCGGTGGATTCAGACATGGTGTGAACCTCGATCAGATGCGGGATTTTGATGCCCCTCTCCCGCCGGGAGAGGGGTTGGGGGGAGGGTCGGACCCGCTGAAACATTCAGCAGTAGTGGCACCGACCCTCATCCGGCGCTACGCGCCACCTTCTCCCACAGGGAGAAGGAAGTGCTGTTACTTCTTCGCAGCAAACGTCTTGTCCAGGCTGCGCTCGAATTCGTGGTAGCCAATACGGTCATACAGCTCCTCGCGGGTCTGCATGCTGTCCACCACATTACGCTGGTGGCCATCACGGCGGATGGCTTCGTAGACGTTCTCGGCCGCCTTGTTCGCTGCACGGAACGCCGACAGCGGGAACAGCTGCATCGCCACACCGGCCGAGGCCAGTTCATCACGGCTGAACAGCGGCGTCGCGCCAAATTCGGTGATGTTGGCCAGCAACGGCACCTTCACCGCGTCGGCGAAGCGCTTATAGGTCTCCAGGTCGTAGGCAGCCTCGGCAAAGATGCCGTCGGCGCCAGCTTCCACGCAGGCCAGCGCGCGCTCGATGGCCGCGTCCACGCCTTCCATCTGGATGGCATCGGTGCGGGCGATCAGGAAGAAATCCGGATCGGTCTTGGCATCGGCGGCAGCCTTCACCCGGTCGACCATTTCACCCTGCGAGACGATTTCCTTGCCCGGGCGGTGGCCACAACGCTTGGCGCCCACCTGATCCTCGATATGGCAGGCAGCAGCACCGGCCTTGATCAGCGACTTCACCGTGCGCGCGATGTTGAACGCGCTTGGGCCGAAACCGGTGTCGATATCGACCATCAACGGCAGATCGCAGACATCACTGATGCGGCGCACGTCGATCAGCACGTCTTCCATGGTGTTGATACCCAGGTCCGGCAGGCCCAGCGAGCCGGCAGCAACGCCGCCGCCGGACAGGTAGATGGCACGGTACCCGGCGCGCTTGGCCAGCAGGGCGTGGTTGGCGTTGATCGCGCCCACCACCTGCAACGGGGATTCGGCGGCCAGTGCGGCGCGGAATGCAGCGCCGGCGGAAGAACGACTCATGGGATGGCTCCTGGCTTGTGGCTGGGCGGTGGCGAGCATGCCATTCCGCTGTGACGACTAATCTGTCACCATCAGATGCATTGATCAATCTTGATTCAATAAATCAACCTATTGAATACGCCATGTCCGCCGCCCTCGATCCCGAACTGATACCCGCCAGTGAAGCCTGTGCCCTGCTCGGCATCAGCGCCGCCACGCTGTACGCCTATGTCAGCCGCGGCCTGCTCAGCTCGCGGCCCGGCACGTCGGCCCGCAGCCGGGTGTACCTGCGGGCGGAAGTCGAACGCCTGGCGCAGCGCAAGCAGGCCGGGCGCGGCGCCGAACGCGGCGCCGCGCAGAGCCTGGACCGCGGCCTGCCGGTGCTGGAAACCCGTATCTCGCTGATCCGTCCGGATGCGCCCTATTACCGGGGCCGTTCAGCCGTGGCTGCCGCGCAGGCCGGTGCCACCCTGGAAGACATCGCGCGCCTGCTATGGGAATGCGAGGAGCAGGACCCGTTCGCCGCGGCGGCCCTGCCCTCCTGGCCGCCGCGTATCGCCAGCCTGGCGCTTGATGGCAGCCTGCCGCCGGTGGAGCGCGCAATGGCCTGCATTCCGCTGCTGGCCTTGGAGCAACGCCAATCGCTCAATGCAGCAGCCTCCGTGCGCCGTGAGGTCGCTGCGATGCTGCTACGCCAGAACGCGGCGTTGCTGGTCAGCACCGAGCCCGATGCGCGGCCGGTACATCGCCTGCTCGCCGATGCCTGGATGCCGGGGGATGCGGACTTCGCCGAACTGGTGCGCTCAGCCTTGGTGCTGTGTGCCGACCACGAACTGAATGTTTCGGCGTTTGCAGCGCGCGTGGTCGCCTCCACTGGCGCACACCTGCACGCGACGGTGAGCGCTGGATTGGCTGCCCTGTCCGGCCCGCGCCATGGCGGTGCTACCGCTCGTGCACATGCCCTCCTGGTCGATGCCGAAACCAGCGGGTCACCCGCCACCTTCATCGCCGAACGCTGGCGGCGCGGTGACGAACTACCCGGTTTCAACCATCTGCTGTATCCCGATGGCGACCCACGAGGTGCGGAGGTTCTGCGTCAATTGCGCGAACTGCGCGGCGATTCATCGCGCATGCGCCATGTGGAAGCGGTTTTGGCTGCTACCGAAGAAGTCAGCGGCCAGCGGCCGAATATTGACGGGATGCTGGGGGCAATCTGTTATGTGCACGAACTGCCAGGCGCGCATGCCTTGGTGATGTTCGCTACCGCGCGCCTGACCGGCTGGCTGGCGCACGCATTGGAACAGCAGGCACTGGGTACGTTGATACGACCGCGTGCGCGCTACACCGGGTTGGCGCCGAGGGGGTGAGCTTGTGCCCCCTCCCTTTGGCCAAAGGCCAAGGGGAGGGTTGGGGAGGGGTACGCTCTTGCGGCCTTTCCAGCATCACCAGCTTCGCGGCTCATGCCGCTCCCACATCCGGTAGATGTGCCGTGATTGCAGATTGATCGGCGGCTGGGCTGTTGCGAGCTTCGCGGCTTACGCCGCTCCTACAAGGCCCCTGCCCGTTTTGACCATTGATTGATGATCTGCGCGATCGCCTGCACGCCATCGGTCAAGGCCGCCGGCCCGGGCTGCAGGATCAGCGGTGACTTGATCTCGTGCAGCTCGCCATCACGCACGGCGTTGATCGCCTCCCAGCCCGGGCGCGCAGCCACCCGCTCCGGGCGAAATTTCTTGCCGCACCATGAGCCGATGATGATGTCCGGGTTGCGCGCGATCACCGGATCACCATTGGCAAGGATGCGCGCCTTGGCCAGCGGCTCACGCGACAACTCCGGGAACACATCGATGCCGCCGGCAATCTCCACCAGCTCCGCGCCCCATTGGATGCCGGTGATGATGGGCTCATCCCATTCCTCGACATAGACGCGCGGACGCTGCGACAGCTTAGCCGCCTGCCCTTCAATTGCATCCAGGCCCCGCTGCAGTTCGTCCGCGTAGGCATTGGCACGCGCGGCCACGCCCACCAACCCGCCCAGTCGACGGATGTAGTCGATGATGCCGGCGACGCTGCGGTGGTTGGCGATCCACACTTCCACACCGTTGCGTATCAACTCGGCAGCGATATCGGCCTGGATATCGGAGAAACCAATCGCCAGGTCCGGCTTCAGCTTTAGAATCTCGCCGACCTTGGCGCTGGTGAAAGCGCTGACCTTGGGCTTGTCACGGCGTGCCTCGGGCGGCCGCACGGTGAAGCCACTGATGCCGACGATGCGGTCCTGCTCGCCGAGTGCATAAAGCGTTTCGGTCGGCTCTTCGGTCAGGCAGACAATGCGGCGCGGGCCAATCATGGTGCGGCGAACTCCGTTGTATCGACGAATACGGCAGGGCTGTTCCAGGGATGATTGGCGGCAATGCCATCATCCAGAATCCGTTGCAGCCGCTGCGGATCGCGCGCAATGCAGAACTCCAGCCGCACCGCGGACACGCGCACCAGCTCGCCCGCCCCGCCAATGGCGCTCTGCGCACCTTGCAGCACACGGAACTGCTCCTGCCCCGGCGCCGACTCCCACATGCCGTGTGCGTAGCATCCGGCAGCCAGATCGTCCACTGCAAGGATGCCCTGCTTCAGCGCCTCCAGCTGCGCCGGCGGCACGAATACGGTGATCCTGTAGATCGGATGGAGCTGCATCAGCCAATCGCCCGCAGTGGCATGTGGTAGTAGACGACTCGCTCGGTTTCAGTGAAGCCGCACGCCTCGTGCGCCGCCTGCGCCGATACATTCGCCAAGTCCGAATCCGATGCCAGCTCGGTACAGCCCTGGTCACGCGCCCATTGCGCCACAGCGTCAATCAACAAACGCCCAACACCACCCCCGCGCGCCGATGCATGCACAACCCAGCCTTCCAGAAAGCCCACCGGAGAGCCGTCGGTACCATTGACATACTCATGGCGGACACTCGCTTCAGCCATACCCAGAACCCGCCCATCGGCGGTGCAGGCAAGCAGGCAGGTGCTAGCTGCCGATTCAATCAAGTCCAGCAGGTCAACCAGTTCTGTCTCGCTGCCTGGCCACAGTTCCAAGCGCAGCTCAGCCCAGTCCTGCCAATCCCCGGCTTGGGCACGCCGCACACTGCAGCCAGCGTTGTTCACGGGAATAGCATCCGCTTGCTCCACTCGCCCGCCGCATCGGCCTCGTAGCACCAACGCTCATGCAGGCGGAAGTCAGCGCCGTACCAGAACTCGATGCGCCGCGGCACCACACGCACCCCGCCCCAACCGTCCGGACGCGGCACATCGCGGCCTTCAAAACGTGTCTCGAAGTTGGCCAGGCGCTGTTCGAACTCCTCGCGCGACGCCAATGGCTGCGACTGCACCGAGGCCCAGGCGCCAATCTGGCTCATGCGCGGGCGGCTGGCGAAGTAGGCATCGGATTCGGCAGCCGACACCAGCTGCGCATCACCTTCGATCCGCACCTGGATGCCCGCCTCGCGCAGGCTGCGCCACAGGAACAACAACGCCGTTGCCCGGTTGTCGTGCAGTTCGCGGCCCTTGCGGCTGTCCAGGTGGGTATAGAACACAAAGCCGCGCTCGTCGAAGGCCTTCAGCAACACCGTGCGCGCCGACGGGCGGCCATCGATGTCAGCGGTGGCAACCGTCATCGCGGTGGCATCGATCTCCTTGCCAGCCTTGGCCTCTTCAAACAATGCGGCGAAAGTCGAAAGCGCTTCTGCGTAAAGATTGGTCATGGTCCTGCTTCGTAGGGCACGTGTTTGGGCTATTGTGGCGGCATGTCCCCCGTTCCGCACAGTTTTTCCCAACGCCGCTTTGCGCCGACACTGGTTGCACAGGCGTTGGACGATGCGCTGGCCAGTACCAACGGCACGCCGGTACTGGCAATCAGTGGTGTGCAAGGCAGTGGCAAGTCCACGCTGGCCGCGCAGATCGTGGACCTGGCGCGCACGCGCGGCCTGTGCGCGGCGGCGGTGTCCATCGACGACACCTACCTGACCCGCGCGCAACGGCAGCGGCTTGCCGATCGCGTGCATCCCTTGCTTGCCACGCGTGGGCCGCCGGGCACGCATGACCTGGCACTGGCGATGGCCACGCTGGATGCGGCCAAGGCCGGGCAAGGCTTCCTGCTGCCGCGCTTTGACAAGCTCGCCGATGAACGGGTGCCGGAAGCACAGTGGAAGAAGATCGAGCAACCGCTGGACCTGCTGGTGTTCGAGGGCTGGTTCCTGGGCACGCCGGCGGAAGCCGACGATGCGCTGCAGGTGCCCTTGAACGCACTGGAACGCGAGGCCGATGCCGACGGCCGCTGGCGGCGCTGGTGCAACCAATCACTGGCCGAGCATTACCCCGGCCTGTGGCAGCGTTTTGACCGGCTGTGGATGCTGCAACCGCCAAGCTTCGCCGTGGTCCCGCACTGGCGCTGGCAGCAGGAGCAGGCGCTGCAGCAGGCATCGCCTGGCCGCAGCAGCATGACAAGACCGCAGCTGGAGCGCTTCGTGCAGTTCTACGAGCGCATCAGTCGGCAGGCGCTGCGCACCCTGCCCGGCATCGCCGACCGGGTCATTGCCCTGGATGCACAACGACAGCCGTTGGCGGATACAGCGGACTGAGGCGACGAGGCGACCCGGCCAGCTGCAGCACAACGGTTTCGCATGAACGGCTCGACGGCGCTGGCGCCGCCGAGCCCTTGCAGATGCGTGCCCAGCCTGATCAGCGGGCACCCATCGCGCGATTACTGCAAATGCATTACTGCACCAGGAACGTGATCCGCAGGTTGACCCGCCACTCGGTGACGTTGCCGTCGCCGTCGGTGACAACCTTGGTTTCGTTGATCCACGCACCCTGGATGCCCTTGACCGTCTCGGCCACCTTCTTGATGCCGCTGCGCACCGCATCCTCGATACTGGTCTTGGAGGACGCGTTGACTTCAATGATTTTCGCCACTGACATGTCCAACTCCTTGGTTGCACCACGAACCATTCGTGGAACTGCCGAGCTTGGCTGCTACCGTGTTAAGGCACTGACACGAGGTGCTAGCATCTTCCGGTAATGAATCCCGCCCCCAATCTCATCCTGGTCGGCCCAATGGGCGCCGGCAAAACCAGCATCGGCCGTCGCCTGGCCGAGCGTTTCGGGCTGGTGTTCGTGGATGCCGACCAAGCCATCGTCGATGACGTGGGCTCCAGCATTCCGGCCATTTTCGAGAACGTCGGCGAAGCCGGCTTCCGTGCCCATGAAAAACGGGTCCTGTCACGCCTGCTGGACGGCAGCGGCCAGCTGATCTCGACCGGCGGCGGCTGTGTGCTCGACCCGGAGAACCGTGAACGCATCCGCGTCCGTGGTTTCGTGGTCTACCTGCGGGTCAGCGTGGCCTCGCAGCTGTCACGGCTGCAGCGCGACAAGACCCGCCCGCTGCTGCAACGCCCCGACCGCGAGCAGGTGCTGCACGCCATGGCGGCCATCCGCGACCCGCTGTACCGCGACGTTGCCGACCTGATCATCGATACCGACCTCTACACCCCCGCCGACGCCACCGCGCACACCGTCACACGGCTTGCCGCGCAATGGCAGATCCTGGAACCGACCCGCATGACCGCTCCCACCCGCACCGTCGCCGTCGGCGGCGAACACCCCTACCAGATCCATATCGGCCCTGGCCTGTTGTCGCAGGCACAGACGCTGGTCGGCGCCATCCGTGGCCGCCATGTGCTGCTGGTCAGCGACGACACCGTCGCACCGCTGTACCTGGCCAAGGTACAGACCGCGCTGTTGGCAGCCCGACCCGACCTGAAGATCGGCCAGCACATCATCCCGGCCGGCGAGGCCTCCAAGACGCTGGACAACTTCGGCGGCGCGATCAACGCGCTGGCAAGCCTCGGCGCCACCCGCGACGCCTGCGTGCTGGCGCTGGGCGGCGGCGTGGTCGGCGACCTGGCCGGCTTTGCTGCGGCCTGCTGGATGCGCGGCGTGGACTGCGTGCAGTTGCCCACCACCCTGCTGTCGATGGTCGACTCCTCGGTCGGCGGCAAGACCGCGGTGGATATCCCGCAGGGCAAGAACCTGGTCGGTGCCTTCCATCCGCCGCGTGCGGTCGTCGCGGATACCGCTGCGCTGCGCACCCTGCCGGCACGTGAGCTGCGGGCCGGCCTGGCCGAGGTGATCAAGTACGGCGCCATCCGCGATCCGCTGTTCTTCCAGTGGCTGCAGGCAGAACGCCAGGCCCTGCTGGCCGGCGACGACGGCGCGCTGGCCCAGGCCATCGCCCGCAGCTGCGAGCACAAGGCCGAGATCGTCGAACGTGACCCGCTGGAGAAGGGTGAACGCGCCCTGCTCAACCTCGGCCACACCTTCGGCCATGCGATCGAGACCGCGCAGGGTTACGGCGCGCCGGGCAATGACAACCTCA
This sequence comes from Stenotrophomonas sp. STEN029, assembly GCF_056760015.1. Lineage (NCBI taxonomy): Bacteria > Pseudomonadati > Pseudomonadota > Gammaproteobacteria > Lysobacterales > Lysobacteraceae > Stenotrophomonas > Stenotrophomonas sp. STEN029. The sequence continues at coordinate 23,858 of NZ_JBRREC010000028.1, forward strand.
ATCACGGCGAGGCGGTAGCGGTTGGCATGGTGCTGGCGGCCAGGCTGTCGGCGGCGCTGGGCATGGCCGATGCGGCCGATACCGAGGTTCTGCGCGAGCTGCTGGAGGCTTACGGCCTGCCGACGAACATCCCCGCAGGCCTGGATGCCGAGGCGCTGCTTGGGCATATGCGGCTGGACAAGAAGAACATCGCCGGGCGCCTGCGACTGGTGCTGTGGCGCGGCATCGGCAAGGCCGAGGTGGTGCCGGATGTGGATGAGGCGGCGGTGTTGGACGTGCTGCGGCAGGGCTGAGCGGGAAGTCGACCATTGCGCTCTGAAGCCCCTCTCCCTGCGGGGTGAAAGGGCAGCTTGCGAACCACTGGTTCGCTGCCCATTGAACGCCCTTGCGCTGGCGCAAGGGCCGGGGCGCGTAGCGGGGGTTGGGGTGAGGGTCCGTGCAAAGCCTGACGGCGTCAAAAGAGCGCAAGGCTTCGCCCGCACCCTCATCCGCCCTTCGGGCACCTTCTCCCGAAGGGAGAAGGATGGGGCGGGCTTCACCCGCCCCAAAACCAGCCCAAAACCCGCACACCGGCTACAATCGCCGCCATGCGCGTCCTACTGCAACAGCCGCCCAGCGGCAAAGAAGCCCCCCGCTACGTTCAACTGTCCCTGGTGCCGGATCTGCTCGGCGGCTGGGAGTTGCTGCGCGAGAGCGGCCAGACCGGTGGCCGCATCCAGTTGCGCCGCGAGCTTTTCCTGCAGCACGACGACGCCATCCACGCCTTCGAAAAGGCCCGCGATGGCCAGATCAAGAAAGGCTTCCAGGTGATGTTCACCGCCGGCCAGCCCGCGCCCTGAATCCCGCATTCCCTGCAGGTGCGCCGCAGCGCGCCTGCGGTTCTTACCCAGGAGTTCCATGTGACCAGCCCACTTCGCAATGACCGCTTCCTGCGCGCCCTGCGCCGCGAGCCCGTGGACTACACCCCCGTCTGGCTGATGCGCCAGGCCGGCCGCTACCTGCCCGAATACCGCGCCACCCGCGCCCGCGCCGGCAGCTTCCTGGGCATGGCCAAGAATCCGGAAGTCGCCTGCGAAGTGACCCTGCAGCCGCTGGAACGCTTCGACCTGGATGCCGCGATCCTGTTCTCGGACATCCTCACCGTGCCGGACGCCATGGGCCTGGGTCTGTACTTCGTCGACGGCGAAGGCCCCAAGTTCAAGCACCCGGTGCGTGATGCCGCCGCGGTCGCCAAGCTCGCGGTGCCGGACATGGAAACCGAGCTGCGCTATGTGATGGATGCAGTGCGCCTGATCCGCCGCGAGCTCGACGGCAAGGTGCCGCTGATCGGTTTCTCCGGCAGCCCGTGGACCTTGGCCTGCTACATGATCGAAGGCGGCGGCAGCAAGGATTTCGCCCGCATCAAGGCAATGGCGCTGAACGAGCCCAAGGCCCTGCACCAGCTGCTGGACGTGGTGACCGACGCGGTCATCGCCTACCTGTCGGCGCAGCGCGCGGCCGGTGCGCAGGCCCTGCAGGTGTTCGACACCTGGGGCGGCGTGCTCGGTCCGGCGATGTACCGCGAGTTCTCGCTGCGTTACCTCAACCGCATCGCCAGCGAGCTCAAGCGCGGCGACGGCGCCGAGCGCACCCCGCTGATCCTGTTCGGCAAGGGCACCGGCCAGTACGTCGCCGAGTTGGCCGCCAGCGGCGCGGAAGGCGTCGGCGTGGACTGGACCATCTCGCTGGAAGACGCTGCACGCGCAGCCGGCGGCAAGGTCGCACTGCAGGGCAACCTGGACCCGACCACGCTGTACGGCTCGCCCGATGCGATCAACCGCGAAGTCGGCAAGGTGCTGGAAAGCTATGCCGCTGGCAACGGTGGCTCGCGCGAAGGCCACGTGTTCAACCTGGGCCACGGCATGTCGCCGGATATGAACCCCGAGCACGTCGCCGTGCTGGTGGATGCGGTGCATCGCCTCAGCCGCCGCTGAGGTCCGAAGGCCCGGAAGCTTGACTTCAATCTTCCGGGCCCGGACGCTGGGCGCCCCTCATCAGGCCCGCGTCCCATGTCCAAACGTTGCAAGTCACTGCTGCTCGCACTGGCAATCGCTGCGCCGGTTGCAGCAATCGCTGCACCGCCGCCACTGCAGTTGGGCGAGGATGACTTCCCGACGCTGGCCGCGTTTCCTGAAGTCGCACAGCTGACCATCTTCAGCACCGGACCGATGGAATTCCCGACCAGCTGCAAACAGATCCGCATTGCGCGAGCAGAAGAAATCGCACCTCGCTGGCGGCCGTACATCACCCGCCTTTCGCTCGACCGCTGCAGCACCGAATCCGTCGGCACCGATGCCATGCAGGACACCTCGTACGATGCCAGCGCCCGGATCAGGCCCGGCTTGGTGACCCTGTACGGATTGCCGGTGACCGAGACGCGCGAAACGCTGGCCGAAATGTACGGCAACCGCACGCTGGTGCTTGCGGTTCCGCTGCAGGAGGCGTTGGAGAAAATACGTCCGATCAGCGAGCGCAACTGTGCACCGGTGGCGCGCAACAACCCCGGCATCCCAACCAACTGCAAGATGGAACGCATCGACGAGGACAGCTGGAGCATCACCATCGGTGAACTCAACTCCACCATCATGCTGAGCCGGAACCCCGATGATTCCGGATCAACCCTGTACACCATTGGCGGCGGCGACTGATCTACGCAACATCTGCACACGCATCGGAGGACAATAAGCGCCTGCTCCAGTGCGAGTCGTCTTGATGCCCCCAGCTCCCCCCATCCCGCAGCCTGCCAGTTCCGCCCAGAAGCCGCTGCTATGGCTGGTGTCGCTGGCCATCTTCATGCAGATGCTGGATTCGACCATCGTCAACACGGCCTTGCCGGCGATGGCGCGCAGCCTCGGCGAGAGCCCGCTGCAGATGCAGTCGGTGGTGTTCAGCTACGCGCTGGCGGTGGCTACCTTCATTCCCGCCTCGGGCTGGATCGCCGACCGCTTCGGCACGCGTCGCACCTTCCTCGCCGCGATCGTGCTGTTCACCCTGGGCTCGCTGGCCTGCGCACTGTCACCCACGCTGCAATGGCTGGTGGCCTCACGCGTGCTGCAGGGCATTGGCGGCGCGATGTTGCTGCCGGTCGGCCGTCTGGCGGTAATGCGTTCGGTGCCGCGCGAACAGTTCCTGTCGGCGATGAGCTTCATCGCCATCCCCGCGCTGATCGGCCCCCTGCTGGGCCCGACCCTCGGCGGCTGGCTGGTGGAAGTCGCCTCCTGGCATTGGATCTTCCTGATCAATCTGCCGATCGGCATCATCGGCTTCGTCGCCGCGCTGAAGATCATGCCCGACCACTACGGCCAGCGGAATCAACGCTTCGACCTGGCCGGCTATGTGATGCTGGCGTTCGGCATGATTGCCTTGTCACTGGCATTGGATGGTGTGTCAGCGCTCAACTCGGCGCATGCACTGGTGCTGCTGCTGGCAGTGGTTGGCATCGCCGCATTGGCCGGTTACTGGCTGCATGCGGCCAACGCCGCCAATGCGCTGTTTCCGCTGAGCCTGTTCAAGGTGATCAGCTTCCGCATCGGCATCCTCGGCAACCTGTTTTCGCGCATCGGCAGCGGAGCGATGCCGCTGCTGATTCCGCTGCTGTTGCAGGTCGGCATGGGCCTGAGCCCGATGACCGCAGGCATGATGATGATTCCGGTCGCCCTGTCCGGCATGGCCGCCAAGCGCGCAGCGGTGAGTCTGGTGGAGCGCTTTGGCTACCGCCGCATCCTGATGATCAACACCGTCTGCGTCGGCCTGGCGATGGCCAGTTTCGCGCTGATCACCGCCGAGCAGCCGCTGTGGTTGCGACTGACTCAACTGGCGATCTTCGGCGCGGTCAATTCGATGCAGTTCACCGTGATGAACACCGTCACCCTGCGCGACCTGGACACGCACCAGGCCAGCAGCGGCAACAGCTTGTTGTCGATGGTGATGATGCTCGCCACCGGTTTTGGCGCGGCCACCGCCGGCAGCCTGCTGGCGGCCTTTGGCAATCATTTGAGCGGCCACGGCGCGACCGCAGCACTGCATGCCACCTTCCTCTGCGTCGGGGCGATCACCCTCAGCTCGACCTTGGTGTTCTGGCAGCTGCCCGACAACCGCCCGCACCCGCGGGCGGTGGAAGAAGTTGCCGAGTAAGCGCGCCCTTCAGTCGGGCGCGGCCTGCGCCTGCTGCCGGCGCTGCGCCTCCAATACGCCAGCGATAGCCTCCAACAACACCTGCGCGGTCACCGGCTTGCGCAGGAAGTCGGCAAACCCGGCCTCACGTGCCAGCGGCTCGGCCTCGGCATCAGAGCGCGCGGTTACCGCGATCAACGGCATCTCGTAGCCCATTGCCTTCAATTGCCGTGCGAGCCCGAAGCCATCGATGCCGGGCAGATCCAGATCCAGCAAGGCCACATCGAACTCCTGGCTGGACAGTTCGGCCAATGCTGCCAGGCCATGCGCGGCATGCACCGCGCTATGCCCGTGCACTTCCAGCAAGCCACGGATCACCGCAGCAATCGTCGGGTCGTCCTCCACCAGCAGCACCCGCTGCGCCGGCAAGTTCATCCACGCGTCGCTGGTGGCATCATCGTCCATCGAGGTCGGCGGCACTTCCCAGGCCAGCGGCAGGTCGACGATGAAACAGGTGCCCTCCCCCAGACTGCTCTCCACATCGATGCTGCCGCCCATCGCCACGCTCAACTCGTTGCAGATGGCCAAGCCCAGACCGCTGCCACCATAGCGCGCGGCGGTGCGCGCGCCATCGGCCTGCTCAAAGCGACGGAACAGGCGCTGCTGCTGCTCGGCGCTGATACCCGGACCGGTGTCACTGACCTCGAAACGGACACCCTTGCCACCCTCCTGCAGGCGCACGCGCAGGCTCACCGAACCATGGCTGGTGAACTTGATCGCATTACCAAGCAGGTTGAGCAGTATCTGCCGCAAACGCATCACATCGCCAATCAGGCGCGTGCGTGGCGCTGCAGCGCTGTCGAATTCGAATGCCAGCCCGCGCCGCTGCGCCAGCGGTTCCATCAGGCCGCGCACGTCTTCCAGCAACTGCCGCAGCTCCAGGGGCTGATTCTGCAGCTCCAGTCGCCCGGCTTCGATACGGGCAAGATCCAGCGCATCGTTGACCAGTCGCAGCAGGTGTTCACCCGCCCGGCGGATCGACTGCGTATAGCCACGCTGGCGCTCGTCCAGCGGTGTCGCCAGCAACAGTTCGCTCATGCCCAGCACCCCGGTCATCGGCGTGCGCACCTCATGGCCGAGCGTGGCAAGGAAGCGGGTCTTGGCCAGGGACGCCTGCTCGGCCAGCTCCTGCTTGTGTCGCGCCAGCTGCCATTCATTGCGGCGGCGCAGACGCCGCTGGTACAGCCAGGCACCACTCAATATCAGCGCAACAGCTATCACGAGGAAAGTCATCACCCCGGCCGGGCTGCGCGCCCATGGCGGCTGCACGCGGAAGGCCAGGGTCTGCACCGGCGACCACACATTGTCCGAAGTGGCGGCCTGTATCTCCAGCTGATAGCGCCCCGGCGGCAGCCGCGAGAACACGCGATCGCCGGACGCGCCCACGTCCACCCAGTCCGGGTCATAGCCGGCCAGGCGGAAGCGGTAGGTATTGGTCGCCGAGTCGGCGAAGGACAGCAGGCGCGCGGCAATGCGCAGGTCGCGGTCGCCGTCGAGGATCTGCAAGGGCGATTCCAGGGTGATGTCGCGTTCCTTGTCACCGCGACGCACGCTGACCCGCTCGATGATCAGCGGCGGTCGGCGGGTTGAAGGCTTCACCTGGCTGGGGTCGAACAACACCACACCATCGGGCGTGCCACCGGCCAGCTGGCCGGTGCGCGCCTGCACCAGCGAGCGACGGCGGAACTCCTGCCCAGGCAGGCCATCGTGCACGCCATACATGCGCACCGAGCGATTGGCCGGGTCAATGCGGATCAGGCCGCGCGCACTGATCGCCCATGCCACGCCTTCGGCGTCCACCAGCAGGCCGGTGGCAGCCAGCATCGGAAAGCCCTGCTCGACGCCGACGCGATCAAGCAAGGTCATACGCTGCCCATCCCACAGATAGCGATCCATGCGCCCAAGGCCGGCGATCCAGACCACACCGGTATCGGTGACGTGGAAGGTGGAGACGCGTCCTGTCGGCCCGCCCGGCACCGGCGCGAAGCGCCCCTGCTGCGACTGCCAGGCATGCAGGCCGGTGCCTGTCGCCAACCACAGCTGATCAGCGGGGCCGCATTGCATGTCCTCGATCAATGCTTCCGGCACCCCGGCCTGGCCCGGTTTCAGCTGCAGCAGCACGTGGCCATCAGCATCGCGTTGCTGCATGCCGCCGTCTTCGGAATAGATCCAGATCCGGCCACCGTTGCAGCTGCGCACGATGTCGGCATCACCGATCATCGCCGCGTCCTTGCCGTCATTGCCATGCCAGCGCTGTACGCTGCCGTCACCCGGGTCATAGCGCACCAGCGCATCCAGACTGCCTATCCAGACCTTGCCGCGGGAATCCTCAACCAACGACTGCGGCCAGTTCTTGCCATCAATCGCCTGCAGGTGATGCTGCACTTCACCGGTACCGGGGTCGAGCCGATCCAGGGCGCCGCGCGTACCCACCACCCAGATACCGCCAGAGGCCGATGGCGCCAAGGCCAATGCATAGGGATTGCGCAACGAGGATGGATCGTCCATATGCCGCGACAACACCGAGAACTGCCGCCAGCTAGGTGGCAGATGCCATAACCCGGCATTGGTGCTGGCGAACCACAGCCCGCCTTCGCGGTCCTCGTAGGCGCTGGACCAGTTGGGCTTGACCAGCCCGCGTTCCTGCGCGCTGTACAAGGGCACGTTGCGCACCACGTTGCTGCGGATGCGGCCCAGCCCGGAACGGGTATCCAGCCAGTAACTGCCATCGGCCGAATACTGCAGCATGTTGAACACATCGCCGGGCGCGGCACCTGCCCAGGTTGCCGCCTCGAAGCGCCCGTCGGCATGGCGCTGGACCACACCTTCGTTGGTGGCCACCCACAGCCGGCCTTGCTTATCAACCTTCAAGCCATTGATGCGCGGCGAAGGCAGCAGTGCATTGCTGACCCGGTCGAAGCCCGCGCCATTCCAACGCGCCAAGCCGCCCTTGGTGCCAACCCAGAGGCTGCCATCCGGGGTGACTGTCATGTAGGTCACCGACGCCGCCGGCAGGCTGTGCTCATCGCCGGCTATCGGCATGAAGCGACGGATATTGCCGTCCGGATCGAGCCGGTGCAGGCCACCGGTAGCGGTACCGAACCAGACGCTGCCATCAGGCGTGGAGGCGATGGCCCAGATCGTATTGCTGCCTATCTGCGGATAGGTCTGCTGGTCGAAGAAGGTGAACTTGAGCCGGTCCGGCGACAACATCACCAGCCCGGCGTTCTGCGTGCCAATCCACAGCCGGTTGCTTTTATCCGCGTGCAAACTCCACACCACGTTGTCGCGCAGCCCGTTCTCCGCGCGCCAGATGCGGTAATTGCGACCGTCGTAGCGGGCAAGCCCGTCACGGCTGGCCAGCCACAGGTAACCGGTGAGGTCTTCGGCAAAGGCATTGATGTTGCTGGAAGGCAGGCCGTCGGCCACGGTCAACTGCCGTGGCTGCGGTGTTGCAGGCACTTCGGCCAGTGCCACAGATGGCACCAGCAACAGTCCGCCCAGCAACAACCCTGCGAGCCATTTCATCAAACCCAACCTCCTGCTACGCCGCCCGGCGCGCCTGTGATGGCGACTATTGTGCCTGTCCCGGCGCCAACGCATCAGCGATCGCATCGACCAGCATCTGCCCGGTTACCGGCTTGCGCAGAAATCCCTTCATACCTGCAGCGCGCGCTAGCTGTTCGGCCTGTGCGTCAGCGCGCGCGGTGACGGCGATCAACGGGAAGCGGTGGCCGGACCCACGCAGCTGGTCAGCCAGCGCGATGCCATCCAACGCCGGCAGATCCAGGTCCAGCAGACCCACATCGAATGCCTGCTCGCCCACCTCCGCCAACGCGGCCAGTCCGTGTGCGGCATGTATCACCTGGTGGCCGCGCGCGGTCAGTAGACCGGTGATCACTTGGGCCACGGTCGGATCGTCTTCCACCAGCAGTATGGTCAGTGGCCGCAGCGCGACCGCGGGCTCGGCAGCAGCCGCCCCGGCGCTGCTCGAGTGCTGCCATGGCAACGGCACTTCAAGCACGAAGCACGCGCCTTCACCCAGGCGGCTCTCGACACGGATGTTGCCGCCCATTGCTATTGCAAGTTCCTGGCAGATCGCCAGACCCAGACCACTGCCACCGTAGCGCGATGCAGTACGGTTGCCGTCAGCCTGCTCAAAACGTTGGAACAGACGACTCTGCTGCTCGGCACTGATACCCGGCCCGGTGTCGCTGACGCTCAGGCAGATGCCGCCGTGCCCTGGCAGCAGCTGCGCGCCAACCGCGACCTTGCCACGTTCGGTGAACTTGATTGCATTGCCCAGCAGGTTCATCAGGATCTGCCGCAGGCGCATGGCATCACCCACCACCATCACCGGTGTTGCAAACGGCGCAGCAGCCTCGAACACCAGCCCGCGACGCTCCGCCATCGGCGCCATCAGAGCGCTCACTTCCTGCAGCAGGCGGCCGAGGTCGAACGGGCGATTGTCGAGCTCCAACTTGCCTGCCTCGATACGCGCCAGGTCCAGCGCGTCATTGACCAAGGCCAACAGGTGCGTGCCGGCCTGTTGGATCGCACCGGCAAAGCGCTGCTGGCGCTCGTCCAGATCGGTGCTCAGCAACAATTCGCTCATGCCCAGGACACCGGTCAACGGTGTGCGCACCTCATGGCCCAAGGTTGCCAGGAAGCGGGTTTTCGCCTGCGAGGCTTGTTCGGCCAATTCCTGCTTGTGCAGCGCCAGCTGCCATTCGTTGCGCCGACGCTCACGCCGCCGGTACCCGAGCACCACTGCCACCGCCAACACTCCGAGCAGCAGCGCCCAGGCCGCCAGCGCCCAGTTGCTGCGCCACCACGGTGGTGCGACCTCGATCTGCAATGTCTGCGGTAGCGTCCACGGACCATCGGCGGCTGCACCCTGCACCTGCATCCGGTAGCTGCCGGCAGGCAGGCGCGATACCAGGCGTTCACCATCACTGCCCAGATCCACCCAGTTCTGGTCGTAGCCTTCGATCTGGACGCGGAAACGATGCCGCGCCGGATCGACATAGGACAGCAGTCGCCCGGTCACCCGCAGATCGCGATCCTCTGGCCCAAGGTGAATCGACGTCCCCTTGAGCCGCTGCTCGCGTGCAGCATCATCGCGACGCACGCCGATCGACTCGATCACCAGCTGCGAGCCCACTGGCGCGGTGACCTTGGCATCGGGATTGAAGCTGAGCAGGCCTGTCGCAGACACCGCCAAGGCCCGTCCGCAACCCGCATGCGCCGGTGGCCGCGCGGTGAACTCGGTATCGGTCAGGCCATCGCCTTCTTCCAGCACCCGCACCCGCGCCGCACCCGGCTGCCACCACAGCAGCCCGCGCGTCGTGGTCGCCCACAACTGGCCACTGCAGCCCACCACCAGCCCACCCATCGCCACTGCCGGCACCCCTTCATCGGCACTCAGCCGCTGCAGCAGGGAGAATCCATTCGCGTCATGAGCGTAATGTTCCAACGCGCCATCACGCGCCAACCAGGCGCTGCCATCGGCGAGGACCACCAGGTCATAGACCATTCCTTCCGAAACACCTGGCACGACGACAAAACGTTTGCCATCAAAACGCTGCACGCCGCCACCGCCAACCACCCACAGGCTGCCATCGGCCCCCTGTCGCAGCTGCTCAACCAGCTTTTCCGGCAGGCCGGAGGCCGTTCCCTGCGGATAATCCGCCAACAAGCGACCATCGGCCGCTCGGTGCTGCAGGCCGTAATTGATGATGGACAGCCACATGCTGCCGTCGGCCGCCAGCCGCATCAGATCCGCGCGCTGGGTTGGATCGTCACCAACGCCCAGATCGATCCGCCGCACCTGTCCATCCGAGGGCCGGTACAGGGTGATCCCACCGGCGCGGCCCAGCCAGATCACCCCATCACTACCGCGCTGCACCGACCAGATGCTGCCGGGGCCGAGTTGTGCATCACCGGCCAGCTGCGACAGCTTGCCATCCACATCCAACTGGTACAGGCCATGGCCGCCAACCACCAGGAAGCCCTTGCCGTCGGCGGCGGAGTTGATCAGGTACAGGCTCTCCAGCGATTTGCCGTCGAGCTGGTAGTGACTGGAAAACCGCGACCAGTCCGGACGCAGATAGGCCATGCCCTGGGTCAACATGGCGGTCCAGATGCCGCCTTCGTGATCCTGCAGCAGATCCAGCACACCACTGTTGGCAGTCAGGAAGCCGCTGCCACCGTCACCATCCAGCAACTGCAGGTTATGCGCATCGCCGCGATACAGTCCGGAGGAGCTGCCCATCCAGTAGCGCCCATCGCGATCATGCAGGACCATGGCCGCACGCGCCTGCGCCGCCTGCGGCCATGGCGCAGCCGACACCGTACCGTCGTCGAGTACCCGGTACAGGCCGGCATCGGTGCCTACCCAGATGCCGCCATCGCGGTCGCCGCTCAGGCGGATCACATCCTTGCCTTCAAGCAGTGGCGAACGCACAGCCGCAAAGCCGTCCCCCCGCCGCCAGCGCACCAGGCCACTGGTGGTACCGATCCACATGCTGCTGTCCTTGCCGGGCAGCAAGGCGTAGATGGTGTCGTCCGGCAGGCTGCGCGGATCATCCGGCTGGTGCTGGTAGCGGCTGATCCGGCCGTCGGCATGCCGCAGGCAGATACCGCTGCCGCTGGTACCCACCCACAGGTCGCTGCCCTGCATGGCCAACGCCCAGACCTGCTGTTTGCAGATGGCCTCCAGCTCGGCGAAGCGGGTGAAGCGCTGGCGGTTGGCATCCAGCATCGCCAGGCCGGCACCGTTGGCACCGACCCAGACCCGGTCCTGTGCATCGATCAGCATGGTTTCCAGCGTGTTGCCCGGCAACGAGCCCGACACCTGCGGGTCGTGCCGCCATACCCGCAACTGGGTGCCGTCGTAGCGTGCAAGGCCGTCATCGGTGGCGGCCCAGACGTAGCCTTGATGATCCTGGCCCAGCGCAAGCACGGTCCGCGACGGCAGGCCTTCAGCCACACCCAGACGCCGCATGCGCGGCGTTTCAGCCAGATCCAGCGCCACCGCCCAGCACGGCCACAACAGCAGCAACGCCAGCACCGTCAGCCGTGCACCCCGAAAAATCCTTTTCATCAACGCCCGACACTCCCCATCGCGGCCCCACATGCATCACCCCAATCGGTGCGACTTTAGCGCCGGCCCCGGCCCCGGGCAAAGTCACCTGAACCGACTACGTAACAAACCGTTGCGCAATATGCGCACAAACCATCACCTGCATCCGCCTAGAATCCCCTATCCCGACCCGGAGCCGGACCTTGCTGCCACGCCTGCTACTGCTGACCTGCGGCCTGCTCTCCTTTGCCGCCACTGCTGCCAACGAGCGCTACCGGCTTGATCCCGTGCATACCCGGGTGCTGTTCTCCATCGAGCATGCCGGCTTCTCGCATGCGCTGGGCACGGTCTCCGGCAGCGAGGGCGTCCTCGACTTCGACCCGCAGGACTGGGCCAACGCCAGGCTCGACGTCGCGGTGCCGATCACCCGGCTGGACCTGGGCGATGGCAAATGGAACCAGGCCACACTGGCGCGCAACCTGCTCGATGGCGAGCGCTTCCCGCAGGCACGCTTTGTTTCCAGCCGGGTCGAGCCGATTGATGCCAACCACGCCCGGGTGTTCGGTCAATTGACACTGCGCGGAGTCAGCCGTGAAGTCGCGCTGGAGGTCACCCTCAACGCGCTCAAACGCCACCCGCTGCCGCCGTTCCGGCGTACCGCCGGGTTCTCGGCGACCACCACGCTCAGTCGCGCCGACTTTGGCGTCAGCGCCTGGCCTTCGGTGATCGGCGACAAGGTCGAACTGCGCATCGAGGCCGAGGCCGTACGCGATGCCGGCGCCGAAGCACCGCCCGCCACCACTGAACCGACACCCGCGCCGGACAGCAGCCTCGAAGATGCCGCCGACGCAGCCCTGAAATCCGCAACAGAAACGGAAAAACACCCATGAGCCTTGAAAACACCGCGCAACGCTGGGGCAGCCTCAGCAAAAGCCTGCACTGGCTGATCGCCGTGCTGATCCTGGCCCTCGGCTTCGTCGGCCTGACCATGGGCGAGTTCCCGAAGACGCCGAAGTACTTCTGGATCTACACCATGCACAAGTCCATCGGCATCACCGTACTGGTGCTGGTGGTGGTTCGCCTGGGCTGGCGCCTGTATGCCGGTGCGCCGGAACCGGTGCCCGGCACCCCGAGCTGGCAGGAACGGATTGCTTCGGCCACGCATTGGCTGCTGTACGTGCTGATGTTCGCCATCCCGCTGTCGGGTTGGTTGTACGACTCGGCCAGTGGTCTGCGCCCGTTCAAGCTGTTCGGGTTGGTCGAAATGCCCAAGCTGGTTGCCCCCAGCGAGCAGGCCAGCCAGTTCTCCCATGCCATCCACGAATGGGGCTTCTGGGCGCTGATCCTGCTGGTGCTGGCACATGCCGGTGCCGCGTTCTATCACCACATTCATCTACGCGATGCCACGCTGGCACGCATGCTGCCGCAAGGCTGGCTCAACCTTCCGCAAAAGGATTCCGCATGAACATCAAGCTCACCTCCCCCGCCGCTGTTGCCGCCGCCCTTGCCGGCATGCTCGCCGTCGCCCCGGCCATGGCTGCCGACTACCAGCAGGCGCCGGGCGCCGGTTCCATCCTGGTGTTTGCCACCAAATATGACGGTGAAGTCTTCACCGGCAGCTTCCCCGGCTTCCAGACCCAGGTCAGCTTTGACCCGGCCAACCCGGCTGCCGGCAAACTGGACGTGACCATCCCGCTGGTTGGTGCCAAGAGCGGCAATACCGATCGCGACTCCACCCTGCAGGGCGCGGATTTCTTCAACGTCGCACAATTCGCCCAGGCCCGTTACACCGCCAACGGCTTCCGCGCGCTGGGCAACAACCAGTACGCCGCCGACGGCACCCTGGAGCTGCGCGGCGTCAGCAAGCCGGTGACGCTGACCTTCACCTGGGCAGCGGGCGCGCAGCCCGTGCTGACCGGCAAGGCCACGGTCAAGCGACTGGACTTCGGCGTGGGTGGTGGCGACTGGGCCGACACCAAAACCATCCCCAACGAAACCGCGATCAGCACCATCGTCAAGCTGAACGCCAAGTAAGACGCTGCCCTCACCCCAACCCCTCTACCGCACGCGGGAGAGGGGAATGTAGTGCCGAGCCATGCTCGGCAAGGGCTTTCCCGGTAAACCCCAAGCATGTAATGCCGAGCCATGTTCGGCAGAGGCCTTCCCGGCAACGCCCCAGCCGAGCATGGCTCGGCACTACAGGTGTGGCGGCAACCACGCGACCAACACGGCCGCATCAAACGGCCACTCCAGCTCCCTGCCGCCCGCATCCCGCAATACCGGCACGCGCGCGCCATACGCCGCCTCCAGCGCCGCATCGTCATCGATGAACACACTGTCGAACTCCGGCGCCCGCACCTGTGCCAGCACCGCCAGTGCCAGGTCACATAGATGGCAATCATCACGTTGGTAAAGGATCAATCCCACTTCGGCACCTGCGCAAGGAATGCTGCGCTGCAGACATGGCCTGCAGCAATGAACCCGTAGAATAGCGGCCATCTCAACGCAGTACGCAGAATCAGCATGTCCGTCAGTACGTTCGACCTGTTCAAGATCGGCATCGGCCCGAGTTCGTCACACACTGTTGGCCCGATGCGCGCGGCCGAGCGCTTCGTCCATCGCTGGCTGCTGGATCCGGGCCAGCTGGACAACACCGTGCGCATCCGCGCCGAGGTGTTCGGTTCGCTGGCCCTGACCGGCCGCGGCCATGGCACCGACAAGGCCGTACTGCTGGGCCTGGAAGGCAATCGCCCCAACGAGATCGATCCGGACATCATCCCGGCCACGCTGGAACGCATCCGCAGCAGCAAGCGCATCAAGTTGATGGGCCAGCGCGAGATCGCCTTCGACGAGAAGCGCGACCTGGCCCTGAACAAACGCCAGAAGCTGCCGTACCACACCAACGGCATGCGCTTCACCGCCTACGATGCCGACGACCAGATCATCGCCACCCGCGATTACTACTCGGTCGGTGGCGGCTTCGTGGTGAATGAGGATGATGCCGCCGATGACCGCATCGTGCCGGACCAGACGCCGATCCCCTACCCGTTCAAGAGCGGCGACGAGCTGCTCGCGCAGGCCGCGCGCAGCGGCCTGAGCATCGCCCAGATGATGTACGAGAACGAGAAGTGCTGGCGCAGCGAGGAAGAGATCCGCGCCGGCCTGCGCGAGATCTGGGACGCGATGCAGTCCTGCGTGACCCGCGGCATCCGTTCCGAAGGCACCTTGCCTGGTGGCCTGCATGTCAGCCGCCGTGCACCAACGCTGTACCGCGAACTGTCCTCGCGCCCCGAGGCCGCCATGCGCGACCCGCTGACCACGCTGGACTGGGTCAATCTGTACGCATTGGCGGTCAACGAGGAAAACGCCGCCGGTGGCCGCGTGGTCACCGCGCCCACCAACGGCGCAGCCGGCATCATTCCGTCGGTCCTGCATTACTACGACCGCTTCTGCCCGGGCAGCAACGAGCAGGGCGTGTTCAACTTCCTGTTGACCGCTGCCGCCATCGGCATCCTGTACAAGGAAAACGCATCGATCAGCGGCGCTGAAGTCGGTTGCCAGGGCGAAGTCGGCGTGGCCTGCTCGATGGCAGCCGGTGGCCTGATGGCGGCACTGGGCGGCAACCCCGGCCAGATCGAGAACGCCGCCGAGATCGGCATGGAGCACAACCTCGGCCTGACCTGCGACCCGATCGGCGGGCTGGTGCAGATCCCCTGCATCGAGCGCAACGCGATGGGCTCGGTGAAGGCGATCAATGCCAGCCGCATGGCCATGCGCGGCGACGGCAAGCACAAGGTCTCGCTGGACAAGGTGATCAAGACCATGCGCGACACCGGCCGCGACATGCAGGACAAGTACAAGGAAACCAGCCGTGGCGGCCTTGCCGTCAACGTCATCGAGTGCTGATCCACGCCAACGCAGGTGCCAGCCCATCCGGCGCTGGTACCTGCTGATGCTTCTGCCACGGTAGAAGCAACCGCCACGTCGTGAGCGGCTCCGCCGTTGCCTGCGGCATCTTGCAATGGCGCGCGCGGGTACACCAGAATCGCCCATCACAATGCAGCTTCAGGGGAAGCAGATGCACGGCGGAAAGGAATCTGGCGAGCAGGCACCGCTACGACGCCCACGTACGGCAGCACGTACCGCAGCGCCCGGCAATGGCCGGGCAACCCTGATCAAGCTGGTGCTTGCTGCGGTGGTCCTGCTGTTGCTGGCGTACTACTTTGGCAACCGCAAGCCGGCTCCTCCAGCAACGGATACAGCCGCAGCAGCACCTGATGTCGCAGCACCTGCCACCGCTTCGCCGCACGCAGGCCCCGCAGCGCTGGTGATCCAGGGCGAGAAGTCCACGACGATGGCCAACATCGACGAGGCGCGGATGTCGGTACAGGAAGGCGGCAACGTGCTGCGCATCGAAGGCAGTGTCGGCAGGAATTTTGCCACCCAGATGAAGACGCTACTGGACGCCAATCCAAGCGTGCGTCGCATCGATATCACCAGCGGCGGCGGCTATGCCAACCCGGGCCTGGAAGCAGCACGCCTGATCAACCGCAACAACCTCACGGTGCGGGTCCGCTCGCACTGCGCCAGCATGTGCGTGGCGCTTTGGGCCGCCGCCAATCAACGGCAGCTGGAGGCCGATGCGGTGATCGGCCTGCACCAATGGAATCCGCAGTGTGATGCCCGCCCTGAGGAGGCGGAGCGCAAGGAGTGCCATTACCAGGTCCAGTTCGCTACCGAGCACAACTCCAGCTACAACGCGTGGCTGCGCGCTGCCGGCTTCAACCAGCGCTTGTTGAACCTGCAGACGCAGACCGCCTCCGAAGACATCGCGGTGCTGTTCGCCCCGCAGCTTTGGGAAAACGGTGTCGACTTCACCACCGTCGACAGCAACGGCGCACGCATGAGCCGTGAGGCAGTCCTGCAGCACCTTGCCGCCAGGGCCAAGCGCGGCTGAGCACTCAGGCGCCGCGCCTGCCCAGCTTCAGCACGCCCTCCAGGGCCAACAGCGCCACCGCCAGCCAGATCGCCACATAGGTCGGCCACTGCCCGTGGCCTACGCTCTCGCCGAGCAGCAAGGCCGCCAGCATCAGCAGCACCGGCTCCACATAGGTAAGCAGACCAAACAGGCTGAACGACAGCATCTTCGAGGCCAGCATGTAGCACATCAACGCCACCGCGCTGATCGCCCCGAGCAGCGGGATCAAGGCGTACAGGGCGGGCTTCTGCGCCAACGCTGCCAGCAGTTGCTGGCCGTCACCAATCGCCGCCCAGAAGGCTACCGGCAGCAACAGCACCAGCTCCACCCAGAAACCACCCAGATGGCCAATGCGCAGATGCCGGCGCAGCAGGAAATAGGCCGGGTAACCCAGCGCCACCAGCAGCATTTCCCAGGACAACCCGTGGTTGCGCAGCAAGGCCCAGCCCACGCCCAGCGCGGCACTGGCCACCGCCAGTTTCTGCAGGACGGACAGACGCTCGCCGTAGACCGCGCGCCCCAGCAGCACCATCACCAGGGGCAGCAGGAAGTACCCCATCGATACCTGCAGCGCGCGGCCGTGCAACGGCGCCCACAGGAACAGCCACAGCTGCACCCCGACCATGCCCGCGCACAGCGGCAACGCCCACCATAGCCGACGCTCAACCCGCAGGCGTCGCAGGGTATCGATGATCAGTGTCTTCTCGCCGCTCACATGCAGCATCAGTGCCACCAACGGCACTGCGAACAACACGCGCCAGCCAAAAATGTCGCCACCCTGCAGCGGTGCCAGCTGCGGGCTGGCGTAGTACATCAGACCGAACAGCAGGGACGCTGCCAGCGAAACCAGAACACCTTTGGACACAGCACACCTGTCAGAGCAAGAAACCGGCAGCCTGCAGGCTGCACGGAATGGCAACGTCGACGCCATGACGCCAATACCCCGGCATCATAAAGCCAGAACGTTGCAGCGCCAGCTTCGAAGGGCATGCTTGCCGCCGATCCGGAGTCTGCGCGAGTGCGAGCCGATACCAGGCATCACCCACTCCGCAGCAGCCAGCCTGGATCGGCAACGAATCGGCGCTGCAGCACGCCAAGGGTGCTGCAGCGACACTCAGCGATTGACGATGCTCAGCACATCGTCCAGCAAGGCTGCAGCTGTCACCTCGGCACCTGCGCCCGGCCCCTGGATCAGCAGCGGCTGGGTGTTGTAACGGTCACTATGGATTGCCACACGATTGTCGGTGCCGCTGCCGCCAGCCAGCGCATGGGATTGCGGCAGTGCACGCAGACCGACGCTTGCACCCTGCGCATCCAGGCGGCCCACGAAGCACAGCTTCAGACCCTGCGCGCGTGCCTGCTGCAGGCGTTCGGCCAAGGGTGCGTCCAGCAGCGACAACGCGCCATCCACATCTTCAGCGGACAGCCCCGCCAATGCCGCCGGCACCAGCGAGTCGACCTTGATCTGATCGGCTTCCAGCGGCACACCCGCTGCACGTGCAAGAATCAGCAGCTTGCGGCGTACATCTTCGCCGGACAGATCGATGCGCGGGTCCGGCTCCGTGTAACCGGCAGCGGCGGCTTCGCGCACGCAGGCCGAGAACGGCTGGCTGCCGTCATAACGGTCGAACAACCAGGCCAGCGAGCCAGACAGCACGCCTTCGATGGCATGCACGTGGTCACCACCGGCAACTAGCGCGCGGATACTGCGCAACAGGGGCAAACCCGCACCGACCGTTGCCGCGTCGCCGTAGCGGGAATTCCCGGTCGCAACCAAGGCGCCAATCTGCTGCGCGCGCGCCAAGGCCGTGCCATTACCCAGCTTGTTGGCCGTCACCACATGAATGCCCTGTGCCAACCACAGCGCATGGTCGGCAGCGACAGATTCGCTGGCGGTGGCATCCACCACGATGTCGCCAACACGCAGGCGCCCTACTTCCTCGCGATGCACCGGCTCATCGCCCTGCCGCTGCGCGTCACGCGCACGCGACAGCGCCGCATGCGGCGCATCCTCACAGGCGAGCGCGATGCGCGAGTTAGCCACCACATGCAGTGAAGGCAGGCTCAACTGTCGCTGTTGCAATGCCTGGTAGCGTGCAACAAACGCCGAGCCAACCGTACCGGTTCCCAACAACACCAGCCGCGCCTGCGGCTGTTCGAGCGGACGCAGGACCGCGCTCATGCATCCACCGTTTTTTTACAGGTGCCAGCGGCCAGCTGCGCTTCGGCAATCACCTTGGCGGCGCGCTCAAGGCCTGCCCGCAGATCGGCGACCAGATCCTCGCTGGATTCGATGCCGACCGAAAGGCGCAGCAGGCACTCACTGATGCCAGCCGCAGCACGCGCATCGGCGCTCATCGCGGCATGGGTCATGGTCGCCGGATGCGCGACCAGGCTTTCCACGCCACCCAGCGATTCGGCCAGGGTGAAGTAATTCAGGCCATCCAGGAAAGCGCGCACCGCTGCATACGGATCGTCGCCCTGGCAGGCAGCCAGCTCGAACGAGAGCATCGCGCCGAAACCCTTCTGCTGGCGCGCCGCCACCGCATGGCCCGGATGCGACTCAAGGCCCGGGTAGTACACATTGGAGACGGCATCGCTGGCAGCCAGCAATTCAACCACGGCACGGGTGTTCTCCTGGTGCACGCGCAGGCGCGCATCGAGGGTGCGCAGGCCGCGCAACGTCAGGAAAGCATCGAACGGCGAACCGGTCAGGCCCAACGCATTGGCCCACCACACCAGTTGCTGGTGCACCTCGGCATCGCGTGCGATCACCGCTCCGCCAACCACGTCGCTGTGGCCGTTGACGTACTTGGTGGTCGAATGCAGCACCACGTCGGCACCGAAGGCGATCGGCGTCTGCAGCGCTGGCGACAGGAAGGTGTTGTCCACCACCACCTTGGCACCGGCCTTGTGCGCAGCCTCGATGACGAAGCGCAGATCAGTGATGCGCAGCAATGGATTGGACGGGGTTTCGATAAGCACCAGCTTCGGCGACTGCGCCAGCGCATCGGCCAGCGAGCGCGGATCGGTCAGGTCGGCGGTGATCAGCTCGAAGTGACCCTTCCTGGCCAGCGCATTGAACAGGCGCCAGCTGCCGCCGTAGGCATCGTGCGGCACCACCAGGCGCTCGCCCGGCTCCAGCAGGGCATTCAACACCAGGTTGATCGCGCCCATGCCGGTGGCGGTGATCACCCCGCCGGCGCCACCCTCCAGCTCGGCCAGTGCTTCGCCCAGCAGGTCGCGGGTCGGGTTGCCACTGCGGGTGTAGTCGTACTGGCGCTTATTGCCGAAGCCGTCGAAGCTGAAGTTGGACGACAGCACGATCGGCGGCGTCACCGCACCATAGGCGGTATCGCGGTCGATGCCCGCACGCACTGCCGACGTGGCACGGCTACAGGAGATATCGGAAGTGTGGGACAGGCTCATGCGGTTTCTCCGGGCAGGCGTAGGGCAGTGGCGAGGATCGCGTCGATGCGATCGGTTTCTTTGAGGAAGGCGTCATGGCCATAGGGCGAGCGCAGCACGCGCAGGCTGCCGCGCTGGCCCAGGCCTTCGACCAGCGCAACCAGGTCCGACAGCGGCACCAGCCGGTCACCTTCAACCGCGACCACCAGGGTCGGCACGCTGACCGCAGCCGGATCAACCCGGTGCAGATCGATGGATTCGGACAGACGCAGGTAGGCGTTGACGCGGGTGCGGGCCACGTACTGCGCGCCGGCTGCGTCGAGGTAATCCTCGGCGGCGACACGCACACGGCCATTGACGACTTCCGGTGGCGCATCGAAGCGCTCACCAAATTCTTCCGGGGTGCGGTAGCTGAGCATGGCGAACTGGCGCGCCAATGCCAGACCGTGGCTCTCCGCACACTGCAGCTGACCCAGCGCGACCGCACGCCGCTGCAGCGCGCGCCAGGCCGAAGCGTACGGATGCGGGCGATGCGCACCGCTGACCGCGATCAGCTTGTGCAGGCGGCGCGGATGGCGGATCGCCAGCTGCAGGCCAACCAGGGCGCCATAGGAATAGCCGACGAAGCCGTGCAGCTGTTCGATGCGCAATGCGTCCAGCAACGCGGCGATGGCATCGGCCTGATCAGCGGTATCGATGGGGGCATCCAGCTCGCCATCGGCACCGAGGAAATCAAAACCAAGCAAGCGACGACACGCAGGATCCAGTGCGCGGCCAGTGCCGACCAGGCCCTCGGCCCAGCCTTTTTCGGCATAGCCCGCATTCGCAGCGAGATGACGGTGTGCGGAAATACCACCGGCCACCAGGACCACCGGTGCGTTGGCAGCGCCCACCAGCTCATAGCGCAGGCGCAGCGCACGCTGACCTGCGTGACGCATGCGCAGCTGCACCTCGATCTCGCCACGCACAGCGGCAACGCTGCTGTCGGCACGGTCGATGAGAGCGATGGGGGCAAGCTGGACTGCGGTAGCGGTGGCGAAACTCATGGCGGTATCCGATAAGGAGCGGCCATCGAGCTTTCGCGGAGCTCGTGTTCGCCGTACACGCGGTACGGAACGAACCATCTTTCGGCGGACACGGAGGTCACCGCAGGATTTGGCACCAAACGCAGCCGCTTGCGCGTCCGCTGGTTGCCCCGGCTTCAAAGGGCCTGTCCCTCTGCCGGTCTCGATGGTGAGGCTACATTGCCAGCCCCCTTTCCGCCTGTCAATCGCTTTATTCGCATAAAGAGATGAATAAGTTTCCAGGGCAACCAAACAGGCACAATCAGGCGCTGCACCAAGGACCCTAACTGTGCCCCGAACCATTCCTGTACTGCTGTCGTTGGCACTGCTATGTGCCAGCGACGCCGAAGCCAGCCCAAGCAGCCCCTGGCGTGAGGCCTGGAGGCTGCCTGCGGCACCGACGCCTGCCGTGGCGGCGTCCAGCTCGGACGCCTTCGCCAGCCTGCAGCTGCAGGCACGTGCAGGCGGACGCAGCGCCGTGGTCAGCAATCTGACCGCTGGTCCGGTACAGGTCCGCCTGCGCAGCGATAGCCGGGCACCTGCCGCCACCCTATTGGCAGCGGGTGAGAAGCGCAGCCTGTTATGGCTGGAAGATGATGGCAATCCACTGCGCCTGGCCCTGGATGCGTTTCCTGGCGACCCGGCAGCGCAGCCGCAGGATCATCTCTATCTATTGCCACTGCAGAGCGCCAGCATTCGGGTCAGCCAGGCCTTCGCCGGGCATTACAGCCACACCGACCCACAGAACCTGTACGCGGTGGATTTCCCTGTGCCCGAAAGCACGCCAGTGCTGGCCGCACGTGCCGGCCGGGTGATGCAGGTAGTGGACAGCCAGGAGCAAGGCAGCCTGCTGCGCATCCTGCACAGCGACGGCAGCATGGCCCTGTACGCCCATCTGCAGGCTGGCAGCGCCAAGGTCCGCCCCGGGCAGAGCGTGGCTGTCGGGCAAGCCATCGCCCTGTCCGGCAACACCGGCCACAGCAGCGGCCCGCACCTGCATTTTGTCGTTCAGGCCAATACCGGGCTGGCGCTGCGCTCGATCCGGTTCCGCATGGGCAGCGCGCGCGGCGAGCTGCAGTTTCCGCGACAGGCTCCCTGAACAAACGGTTCCACCTCTAGTCCAAGCCATGCCCGGCCGCCCCTGTAGTGCCGAGCCATGCTCGGCAGGGGCTCTACCGGGAACGCCCTTGCCGAGCATGGC
>NZ_JBRREC010000029.1:0-45208 GCF_056760015.1 Stenotrophomonas sp. STEN029
CGCCCCGGGGGGGCCGGCGGGGCGGCGGCGCCGCCCCCCGCCCCCGCCGCCCCCCCCCCCCCCCCCCCCCCCCCCCCCCCCCCCCCCCCCCCCCCCCCCCCCCCCCCCCCCCCCCACTACAGGGGCCACCCCGGCCGAGCAAGGCTGGGCCCTGCCGGCCATGTGATTTTGCCGGTCATGTTCGGACCGGTATGCTGGCGCGCATGCAGCTATCTCGAATCACCCCGCTCCTTCTGTTCCTGGCGTCGCTGGCAGCAGCACCCCTTGCCCATGCCCGCGGCACCATCGAAAAAGTCCAGATCAAGGGTCTGGACAAGGGTGATGACGCCGAGATGATTGAAAACATCGAGGTGTCGCTGTCGCTCTACGACGCGATCGGCAAGGTGCAGGGCGAATCCCGGCTGGAATACCTGCTGTCGCAGGCCGAGCGGCAGACCCGCACCGCGCTGGAGCCGTTCGGCTTCTACAACCCGAAGATCACCGTGGAAGCGCCGCGTACCGGCGAGACCCTGCAGGTACTGATCCAGGTCGACAAGGGCGAGCAGGTCAAGGTCCGTACCCAGGAACTGGCCATCACCGGCCCGGCTTCGCGCGACCAGTACCTGCAGGACGATATCGAGGCCTTCCACCCCAAGACCGGCGAAGCCTTCGACTCGGTGAACTACGAGGCCAGCAAGATCACCATCACCCGGCGCCTGGCCGAGCGTGGTTACTTCGATGCCGACTTCACCCAGCGCAAGGTGGAGGTGACACGCGCCGAGAATGCCGCCGACATCTTCCTCACCTGGGACAGCGGCCGCCGCTACAACATGGGGCCGATCACCTTCGAGCAGGACTATTTCCGTCCGGGGCTGTTCGAGCCACTGGTGTACTGGGAACAGGGAAGTTATTGGCATGAAGGCAAGCTTGATCGCCTGCGCGAGTCGCTGACCAAGCTCGATTATTTCAGCGTCATCGACATCCAGCCGCATCCGGAACAGGCCGATGACAACGGCGAGGTCCCGGTCAACGTAAAGCTGACCCGCGCCAAGCGCACCATCTATACCGCTGGTCTGAGCTATGGCAGCGAGAGCGGGCCCGGTGTGCGCGGTGGCGTCGAGCGTCGCTACGTCAACCGCCGTGGGCACAAGCTCAGCACCCAGCTGGACTACGCACAGAAGCGCAAGAGCTTCATCACCAGCTACCGCGTGCCGGGCTTCCGCTGGCTGGATGGGTGGTACAGCTATGCGATCAGTGCCTATGACGAGCAGACCGATTACATCGACCTGCGCAACGTCAAGCTGATCGCCAGCCGCAGCGGCGAGATCAACGAGCACTGGACCGCCATCGTCTCGATGAATGCCTTGCGCGAGCGGTGGCGCTACAGCTCCGGCGACCAGTTCAATGCCGCGGTCTACAACTATTCGACGCTGGTCTACCCGCAGCTCACCGCCGACTACGTCGATGTCGACGACAAGAGCTTCCCGCGCCGTGGCCTGAGCGGCAATGCCACCCTGCGTGGCGGCATCGAGGGGGCCGGTTCGGATACCAGTTTCATCCAGGCCGATGCCACCGTGCGCTGGTACATCCCGGTTGGCGAGGCCGACCGGCTGATCCTGCGCGGACAGGCCGGCACCACCTGGACCAGCGATCTGGTCGCGATGCCGGCCAGCCTGCGTTACTTCGCCGGCGGTGACCGCTCCATCCGCGGCTATGCGTTCCGTGAAGTCGGCCCGCGTACGCCGGCACCGGACAAGTTCGCGCTGGGCGCGAAGAATCTTGCCGTGGGTTCGGTCGAGTACGAGCACTACTTCGGCGGCGGTCCCTGGGGCGGCGCGGTGTTTGTCGATACCGGCAGCGCCTTCGACAACACCATCGACCTGCATACCGGCGTCGGCTTCGGCGTGCGCTGGAAATCGCCGGTAGGCCCGGTGCGCATCGATATCGCGCATGGTCTGAACAACCCGGATTCGCAGTTCCAGCTGTATCTGAACATCGGAGCTGACCTGTGAGTACACGCCCCGATGAAGTGACCGCGGAAGAGCGCGAAGCGCGCATCGCCGAGCTGCGTGCCAAGCGCAAGGCGCGGCTGCGGACGCTGGCGGTGCGCAGCGGCATCACCATCACCGTGCTGGTGCTGCTGGGCCTGTTCGCCCTGTACTGGTTGCTGCAGACCGTAGCCGGCCGCGAGGTGCTGCTGGCGCAGGTGGTCGCGCGCCTGCCAGCTGGCTCATCGCTGACCTGGAGCAAGGCCGAAGGCCCGCTGGCTGGGCCGCTGATCCTGCACGACCTGGATTTCCGCTACAACGAGCTGCACTTCACTGCTGGCCAGGCCTACCTGGATCCGGACATCCGCCCGCTGCTGGGCCGCAAGTTGCGCCTGGACGCGCTGCGCATCAGTGATGCCACGCTGGAGCTGGGGCCGTCGGAAGACACGCCGTTCGAGCTGCCCAACTGGCCGGATGTATTGCCGGCCATCGAGTTGCCGCTGGCCCTGCAGGCCGACACCATCGTCATCGATGGCCTGCGCATCACCCAGCTGCAGCAGCCGATCATCGACATCAGCAAGGTCCGTGGCGGGCTTGAAGCCGCCGATGGCGAGTTCACCGCCACCCAGATCAAGGTCAACAGCAACCTCGGCGATTTCCGTATCGACGGCCATTACCTGCCGCGCGAGGACTACGCCACCGACCTGACCGTGCGCGCACTGATGCCGCCACGTCCGGGCCAGCCTGCCGCGCGGCTGGGACTGGTCGCGCGTGGCAACCTTGCCCATATGGAAGTTGCAGTGGCCGGCTACGCGCCCAAGCCGCTGCATGTCAGTTTCATTCTCGATGGCCGCAGCGATCCGGTGTGGAACGTGGCCGCGCGCAGCGAGCAGCTGGATATCGGCCAGCTGGTGCCGGCGCAGTTCCTGGCCGAAGCGCCGGCACCGTTGGCGCTGGATTTCACCGCGCGTGGCCGCGGTGGCCAGGCGCGGTTGCAGGGACGGGTGCGCCAGGGCGAGAACGAACTGGTGCTGGCGCCGTCCAATGTCGCCATCGACAAGCAGGTGCTGACGGTTGCGCCGCTGGTTGCCGAAGCCTTCGGCGGCAGCGTGCGGCTGCAGGGCACCGCCGATTTCAGCGATGCGCAGAACCCGGGCTTCCGCTTCGCGGTTGTGGCCAACCAGCTGACCTACACCCCCGAGCCGGACCCGAGTTCGCCGGATAGCACACCTGTGCCCTTGCATCTGAAAGAGGCGCGGCTGGGTGTGGCCGGCAACCTGAAGAACTGGGCCGCCGTTGGCAAGGCTGAAGTGGCGCGCGAAGCGCAGGACGCCAATCTTGATTTCGATGTGCGTGGCAACGACCAGCAGGCGCATATCGAACGGCTGCAGGCGAGCACGCCTGGTGGTTCGCTGGAACTGAAGGGTTCGGCGGCCTGGGCACCGACGCTGGCCTGGGATGTGGATGCAAGCCTGTCCAAGTTTGATCCCGGTTATTTCGCGCCGGGCTGGGAAGGCAACCTGTCTGGTTCGCTGGCCTCCAAGGGCAAGCAGCTGCCTGCCGTGGCCGGCAGCAACGACATGCGTTTCGAGGCCACGCTGGACGTGCCGCAGATCAACGGCATGCTGCGCGGCCGTCGCGTCGATGCACGCGCCAAGCTCGCATTGCAGGGTACGCAGGGCGAGGGCAATGTGCGGCTGGTGATGGGTGACAGCCAGATCGAGGCCAAGGGCAAGGTCGGTGACCGTCTGGATGTGGATGCGCGGCTGGAGCCGTTGCATCTGTCTGATCTGCTGCCCGGCGGCACCGGCACCGGCAGCCTGGCCGGCACGCTGCAGCTGCGCGGCACGCCGAGTCAGCCGGACATCACCGCCGACCTGCGCGGCAATGGCCTGCAATGGGACGATTGGAAGGCCCAGCAGATCAGCATCAACGGCCGTCTGCCATGGCAGGGCAACAACGGCGCGCTGGCGATCCATGGCAGTGCGATCGAGGTCGGCATGCTGCTCGACCAGGTCAACATCAACGCACGTGGCAGCGTGCAGAACCTGCAGCTGGACGCCGATACCCGCAATGAGCTGGGCGCGGTGGCGTTGAGTGGCAGCGTGCGCCAGCAGGGCCAGGCCTGGCGCGGCGAGCTGGCCTCGCTGCGGATCGCACCGGTCAAGGGCGCGCCATGGCAGCTGCGGCAAGCGGCCACGTTCAGTGCGCAGGGCAGCAACTTCACCCTGTCCGATGCCTGCCTGGGCTCGGAGACCGGTGGTGCCCTGTGTATCGCCGCCAACTGGCCGCGCGAAGGCCTGCAGTTGCGCGGCGATGCCTTGCCGCTTGCCCTGGTGCAGCCATGGCTGCCGCCCAATGAAGGCCGCCGCATGTACCTGCGTGGCGAGCTCACCCTGGATGGCAACATCCGTCCGCGTGGCAATGCCTGGGAAGGTGGCTTCAAGGTAGCCTCGGCCGAAGGCGGCATCCGCCTGGGCGACAATGCCCGTGGCGAGCTGGTGCGTTACGACAATTTCTCGCTCAACGTCGACATGCTGCCCAATAGCATCAAGGGCTACCTCGGCGTCGGCTTCAAGGGCGACGGCTTCATCGATGCCAAGGTGCAGACCGGCTGGGAGCCCAATGCGGCACTCACCGGCGAGCTGTACATGAACATCGCGCGGCTGTACTGGCTGGAGTTGTTCTCGCCTGACCTGGTGCGCCCGCAAGGGCTGATCGAAGGCCACGTCAGCCTGCGTGGCACGCGCTCGCAGCCAACCCTGGGTGGCGAGGCCAAGCTCAGCAACTTCACCGGTGAATTCCCGGCGTTGGGACTGACCCTGAGCGAAGGCAAGGGCAGCTTCATCGCCCAGCCCGACGGCTCGGCGCGTATCAGCGCCTCCACCAAGACCGGTGGCGAAGGCACGCTGCAGGTGGATGGCGGCCTGTCCTGGTTCGGCGATGCACAGCCCCTGCAGCTGCATATCCACGGCGACAAGGTGCTGATGGCCAACACCAGCGAACTGCGGGTGGTGGCCAATCCGGATCTGGACTTCACCCTGGCTGGCACCGCGATGGAACTGCGTGGCAGCGTGCATGTACCCGAGGCGGATCTGGATCTTGAACGCCTGGATCGCGGTACCTCGGCGTCGGAAGACATCGTGGTGCTGGATCCCGTCGACCCGGAAGAAGGCCCGTCCTCGCCGCTGGACATGGACCTGACCGTCAGCCTCGGCGACAAGGTCAAGATGAGCGGCTTCGGCCTGAAGGGCGCGCTGACCGGCAGGATGCAGGTGCGTGCACGCCCGGGCCGCGAGATGACCGCCAACGGCGGCCTGGAAGTCAGTGGCCGCTACAAGGCCTACGGCCAGGACCTGACCATCACCGACGGCCAGCTGTTGTGGAACTACGGCGTGGTCTCCGACCCGCGCATCAACATCAAGGCGCAGCGCTCGATTGGTGACATCACCGCCGGCATCCATGTCACCGGCCGTGCCCAGCAGCCCAAGGTCGACGTGTGGTCGGATCCGGCGATGTCGCAATCCGAATCACTGGCCTATCTGGTGCTGGGGCGCAGCCTGAGCATGGCCAGCAGCGACCAGGCACAGCAGGTCAACGCGGCATCGGCGGCATTGTCGGCCGGCACCGGCCTGCTAGCTGCACAGGTAGGTGCCAAGATCGGTCTCGATGATGCTGGCGTCAGCCAGTCACGCGCGCTGGGCGGTTCGGTGATCGGCGTGGGCAAGTACATAACGCCCAAGCTCTACATCGGCTACGGCGTGTCACTGATCGGCAGCGGCTCGGTGCTGACCCTGAAGTACCTGCTGCGGCGCGGTTTCGATATCGAAGTGGAATCGTCCACGGTTGAAAACCGCGGCTCGGTGAACTGGCGCAAGGAGCGCTGAGCAGGAGGCGGAGTGTTGTGGGAGCGGCGTCAGCCGCGAAGCCAGCGCTCCCGCCGAAGTCATTGACGCATTGCCAACACCGAAGCCGTTGCTCTGCCGGGGAACCAATCCGCACCGGCTTCGCGGCTGACACCGCCCCAACAGGCGTTGGCGGTACGGCGTGACTGCTGGCGGTTGCCGCTCCAAGCGGGGGCCGCTACTGTCCACCGCTGTTCTGTAATCCGCTGGAGTTCCAATGACGCGTAAACCGCTTACCGCCGCGCTGGCGCTGGGCATGAGCCTGACCGCCGCTGCCGCCCACGCCAACGAAGGCATGTGGATGCCCACGCAGCTGCCGGAGCTGGCCAGGACGCTCAAGGACGCCGGCTTCAAGGGCGACCCCAAGCAGTTGGCCGATGTCACCGCGCCGCCGTTGAGTGCGGTGGTGCGTGTCGGTGGCGGTACAGGTTCGTTCGTCTCCGACGAGGGTCTGTTGCTGACCAATCACCACGTGGCCTATGGCGTCATCCAGTACAACGCCAGCAAGGAGCACAACTTCATCGATGACGGCTTCATCGCCCAGGGCCGCGATGACGAGCGCGCTGCCAATCCCGACTACCGGGTGCTGGTGACGGTTGGCTTCGACAAGGTCACCGACGAGGTGCTCAAGGACGCGCGTGGCAAGACCGGTCGCGGCTATTACGACGCGGTGGAAAGCGCGCGCAAGCGCATCGTCGCCGACTGCGAGGCCGAAGGCGGCGTGCGTTGCTCGGTGGCCAACATGTACTACGGCAGCGACTTCTACCGCATCCGCCAGCTGGAGCTGACCGACATCCGTCTGGTCTATGCACCGCCGCGTGCGATCGGCAACTACGGCGATGAAATCGACAACTTCATGTGGCCGCGCCACACCGGCGATTTCACCCTGCTGCGTGCCTACGTCGGCAAGGATGGCAAGCCGGCGCCGTACAGCAAGGACAACGTGCCTTACCATCCGCCGGCGCACCTGAAGATGTCGCTGGATGGCCCGAAGGAAGGCGATTACGCGATGCTGGCCGGTTACCCGGGCACCACCTATCGCCTGCGCACCGCCGCCGAGTTCGCCAACCAGATCGATACCGTGCTGCCACGTCGCGTGGAAGTGTTCCAGCAGCTGATCGACGTGATCGAAGCGCAGGGCAAGGGCAATGCCGATGCACGCACGCGCTACGCCTCGCAGCTGCAGTCGCTGAAGAACAACCGCAAGCGCGCAGCCGGTGAACTGGAAGGCCTGCTGCGCAGCGATGCCAAGACCCAGCGCGCACAGGACGAACAGGCCATGCTGGCCAGCGCCGATGGCAGGTACAAGGCCGATATCGATGCACTGTTTGCGTCGCTGGCCGCGGACAGCGCGGTTGGCGGCAGCGAGTTCCTGATCACCCTGATGTCCAGCCAGACCCAGCTGCTCCGTTCGGCGTTGCTGTTGGAGCGGCTGCGGGTGGAGTCGCTCAAGCCCGATGCCGAGCGTGAAGCCGGCTATCAGCAGCGCGACCAGGCCTTGATCGAAGGTGTGCTCAAGCAGGTACAGCGTCGCTACGACCCGGCCGTTGAGAAGGCCTTGCTCACCGCATTGCTGACCCGCTACCAGCAGCTGCCCGATGCACAGCGCGACTCGCATTACGACAACCTGTTCGGTCGCACCCCGGCCGAGCTGGCCAGGCATCTGGATGACCTGTACGCACAGACAAAGCTCGGCGATGAAGCGCAGCGTCTGTCGCGCTTCGAAGCCGCACGCAAGGGTGGTTTCATCGAAGCCGATCCGCTGGTGTCGGTGGCCTCTGCACTGGTGATGGCACAGCTCAACGCCGAGCGCGACAGCAAGGAACGCGCGGGTGAGCAGTTGCGCCTGCGTCCGTCCTACATGCAGGCCTTGTTCGCCTGGCGCGCAAGCCAGGGCCGGGCGGTATACCCGGACGCCAACAGCACCCTGCGCATCAGCTATGGCAAGGTCGAGGCACTGCATCCGCGTGATGCGGTCAGCTACTCGCCGGTGACCACGGTTGCGGGCATCGTCGAGAAGAACACCAACACGGTGCCGTTCGACGCGCCCAAGCCGCTGCTGGCGGCAATTGCCAAGGGTGATTTCGGCAGCACCGCTGATCCTGCGTTGAAGACGCAGACGGTGAACTTCCTGACCAACCTGGACACGACCGGTGGCAACTCCGGTTCGCCGGTGCTCAATGCCAAGGGAGAACTGATTGGTCTGAACTTCGATTCCAACTGGGAATCGGTCAGCGCCAGCTGGTGGTTCGATCCGCGCTACAAGCGCGCAGTGCACGTGGACATGCGTTACCTGCGTTGGCTGTTGGCCAAGGTGTACCCGGCACCTGCTCTGCTGCAGGAAATGGGCGTACCTGCCGAATAAGGGTGACTGAATGGGCGGCGCGAAAGTGCCGCCCATTCCATTCATAAAACGGTGTGTACCCCGTTTCGGCGATAACGGACATTACGCTAGGCTAAAATCCCGAGAATAGGTGGGCTGTCTACTGACGCCCGACAGGGAGAGTGTGTGGCATCGGATCTGAACTATGCGCCTGTGGGCGCAGCCAATCCCACGGCCTTGGCGCCACTGCGTATCTGGATTGTCGGCAACCTGGAGCTGTTGCAACCGCTGTTGCCGTACGGCGCGCAGATCCAGGCCCTGGACAGCGTCGAGGCGCTGTATCGCGAACTGGTGATCGTGCCCTGCGACATCGTGGTCATCGATACCACCCGGGTCCGCGCCGGCATGGTCGAGACGGTCGAGCACCTGCGCCGTCGTGATGATCTGGGAGTTGTCCTGTTGGTCGATCCGCTCACCCCACATCTGATCGCCGAAGGCCTCTGGGCTGGCGCCGACGCCTGCCTGCCGCACCGCCCGGAGCCGGAATTCCTCGCTGCCAAGCTGTATAGCCTGCGCCGGCGCTTGCCCGGCGAGGCGGCGCAGCTGATGGAGGCCGGCGGGGCCGCCAACAGCCCCTGCTGGGCACTGGAATCCGATGGCTGGGACCTGCGCGGGCCCAATGGGCAGGTTTTGGCGCTGACCGAGGCCGAACGCGCATTTCTCACTTTGATTTTCTCATCTCCGGGCGAGACGGTTGCCCGCGAACGCCTGATTGCCGCCCTCACCGA
This sequence comes from Stenotrophomonas sp. STEN029, assembly GCF_056760015.1. NCBI lineage: Bacteria > Pseudomonadati > Pseudomonadota > Gammaproteobacteria > Lysobacterales > Lysobacteraceae > Stenotrophomonas > Stenotrophomonas sp. STEN029. The sequence goes on from NZ_JBRREC010000029.1 coordinate 8,984, forward strand.
CCAGCCCTGGAGCTTTGATCCGCACCGGATTGAAGTGCTGGTCCACCGTTTGCGTAACCGTGTGCAGTCGGCCACCGGCTGTACCCTTCCAGTTCGCGCAGTTCGGGGCGCTGGCTACCGTTTGACGGTGTAGGTCACACTTTTGCGTTTATCGCGAGTTCACTTAAGTGAATGCCCGTGTTTCACATTTGTGAGCGCTTGCTGAAGTAAATACTTCGTGAAATCAATGTGATAGCGCCGTGAGGCGCAATCGCGCAGTTCCGCAATGTAATCAAGTGAGAGTTTCCGTCAGAGAACGGAACTGAATAGCCGCGTATGCGCCGTAAGAATCGCCGCCATTCCAAGCACCTGTAGGTGCTGACTCGGCAGTCCGTTTTGGGGCGGACTGCTTTTCACAAAAACGAGCATTTCCAGGCCGCCAGCTGGACGGGCGGGCTGTGCGTGCGCCGTTTGCAAGAGGTTTGCCGGTGAACAACCAAATTGAGCAAGACATGGCCGTCGATGGTTCCGTTGCACCCACCACCAAGGCGGGTGCGGGCAGCTGGCGTACACGCCTGGCCCGCATTGCGGCCTGCTTGGCATTGACCTGCTTGTTGCCGGCGACAGCGCTGGCGACGGTGATTCCGCAGAACGTGAACCTGCCGACCAATATGGGGCAGTCGATCGACACCCCATTGACCATCAGTTGGATGCGTACCGCCACCGATGCAGCGGTCACCAACATCACCGTGGTGCTTCCTCCATCGGTGAGCTTCGTGCCGCCGGCAGTACCAGGCCCCAACGACTGCACCTACGTCGCAGCCACGCGCACGGTGACCTGCCCGGTTGCGCCGGGCAACACGACCAGTGCTCCCTCTGGCTCGGTCGGCTTCACCATCCGTGGCAACGAGCTGGGCAGCTTCAACCTCACCGCGCGTTCCAGCAACAGCCCAACGCCGGCCACCGGTACCACCACCGTCCGTGAGACCGGCAACTTGCAGGTCGCCAAGACCTTGGTTTCGCCGGACAACGGCCAGGGCGCAACCGGCGGCACCGCCGTGTTCGAGCTGGATCCGCGCATCGCCGCAGGTGGCAGCGACCTGCCGGCTGGCGCTTCGATCGTGGTGACTGATCAGCTGCCCAGCGACGTGGCCAACGTGGTGACGGCGATCACGCCGACGCCTGCTGGCGGCAACCCGGTCTGCGACACGGTTGCCACCGCCAACAGCACCCGCAGTTTCAAATGTACCTACAGTGGGCCGATGACGGCAGCGCAGTTCAATGCCGCCAAGATCCGTGTGCAGATGCGCACCAATGGCTTGGGTACGCATACCAACAACGCCACCATCGCTACCCAGAACGAAAATTACTTCGATGCCGACCCGAACGACAATTCGGGCAGTGCCAGTTACAACATCGTGTTGGGTACCGATATCGAAGCCAAGGTCAGCTTTCCGAGCTCACCGATTGAAGTAAATACCGCGCAGAACCTGGTACTGACGTACCAGAACAACGGCCCGCAGACCAGCACCATCGGCGGCAAGGTCAGCACCATCGTCCCCGACGGTTTCATCATCGGCAACTTGCCCGCTGGTTGTGCGGCGGAGCCGGCTGAACAGCTGGTCGTGAATGGAGTGACGTATCCGGGCACCCTGGTGACCTGCGATGCGGGCGTGGTTGCGTCCGGCAACAAGGCGGACTTCACCATTCCGCTGACCACACCCGCGACCGGCAGCGATGGCCGCTTCCCGGTCGTGGTTACCCCGCCGGCTGCTTTGAAGGACTGGAACGAAGGTAACAACAGCGTTCTTGCGCCGTACCAGATCAACGAGCCTTACACCGATATCCGCTTGGGCAAAACGAAGAGCCCTGGTTCTGGCCCGATCAGCCCGGGTGCCCCGATCACCACTACGTTGACCATCAGCAACGGCACGGACAGCACCAGCGACGCGCAGTACACGCCAAGCAACCCGCTGTGGGCGGTTGACTACATGCGGCCCGAAGAGATGGACGCAAGCCATGGCCTCAATGGCTTGGCCAATGTCAGTCCCGGATGGGAATGCACGGTAGCGCGCGGCGTCACGCCGCCGGCAGGCGTCAGTGCCGCGCTCACCACGCAGGTGAGCTGCAAAACCACTGGCACCGGAACCCTGGTGCGTGGCACCAGTACGGTGTTGAAGTTCGAAACCAAGGCCACCGCCGTGGTCGGCCAGCTGATCCTGTCCAATCGTGCCTGTGCTGGTAGCACCGCCTTGACCCAGCTGGGCATCAATCCGGCCAATGCCGCGCTGCCTGCGGACCGCAACACAACCAACGACTGTGCCAATGCTGGTGCAGGCCTCAACCTCACCGATGTGATCAACGATACCGCCTGGGTCAACATCGAGAAGTTCTCCTCGGTGGACAACGTCAATTGGGTGGATGACGTTGCCAGCGCACCGACCCTGCAAGCCAATGCCGAGACGGTGTACTGGAAGATCGTGGTGTCGACGCCGACAACGGCGGTCAAGTCCAACCAGAAAACCATCCCGACGTTGAACCTGACCGACAATGTGCCGGGGGTGCTCAATACAAGCGTCTTCAAAGGCCAGGTTTCGGTCCCTTCAAACACCGTAGTCACCGGTCTCGCCGGGACCAACTGCCCTGCGCTTGCAGTGGGCAGCAGCGGCCAGACCTGTGTGTTCACCAATGTCGCGCCGGGCACCCAGATTGAAGTAGTGCTGGCGGTGAAGCGTGAACTTACCTCCACGGCAGGCGTTGCCGTGTTGACCAATACCGCCAGCTTGACCTCGCCCAATGCGGTGCTGACGTCGTTGCGTGCCGACAACAACCTCTCCGACTCGGCTGCGGTGAAAGTGCTGCCGCGTACCGATTACCGGATGACCAGCAAGACGGTCACCCCGAGTGGCTCGGTGCTGATCGGCGAACCGATCAGCTTCACCTTGACCGCACGCAATCACGGCCCGGACGTGGCACCGCTGAATGACTTCGTCATCACTGACACGCTGCCAACCGGCACTGCGACGTCGACCGATATCGCCTACGAAATCATCAGCGTGACCGTGCCTTCGGGCAGCAAGCTCAACTGTGCCGCCAGCAATTACACGACGGGTGTGATCTCCTGCATCAACAGTGTCGGCACCATCGCCTCGCAGACCACCGAGACGGTCACCATCAATGCCCGCGTCAAGAAGCCGGCCAACCTGTCGGTTGCCGCTGGTGGCGTGGTCTATGCGCAGGTCACCAATGAAGCAGTGGTCAGCTCCAACGGCAACATCTGCCAGTGGTTGCCAGGGTCGTCGACCAGCTGCAATGACACTGCGTCGGAGAGCAACAACAGCGGGAAGGTGACGTTCGAGGTCAAGGTTCCGACCATCGATCTGCAGCAGAAGAAGACCCAGATCTATCCGGCTGGCCGTTCCAACTTCGTGACCGGCGACAAGCTGCGTTACCGCATGAGCACCTTCAACCTGGGACCGTCGCAGGCGGAGAATGTCGAGATCCGCGATCAGTTCACGGTTCCGGCGGGCTTCACTGCCAGTTTTGAAGCGGTGGAGCACATCAACTCCGGTGCCCCGGTAAGTGGCTACGCCTACAAGGCCAACGCTGACGTCAGCTGCGCGCAGCAGGGCGCCGAGCTGGTCTGCAAGTTGAACCCGAACCCGGCGCTGAACACGCTGGACAAGATGCAGATGGTCGCCTTCGACGTGGTGTTCAATGTCGTCGGTGACTCCAGCAAGCCGGTGTTGTTCACCAATCTTGCCTATGTATGCGGCGATGAAACCGCCAACTATGAGAGTCAGGGCAAGTGCAGTGCAGATGCAGGTGATGCAGGCAACAACCTTGAACAGGTCAACGATGTCGTGTTCCCGGCGGCCGACCTGGAGGTTGTGAGCAAGACCACCGTAACAGCCGGGCCGGTGAACGTCGGCCAGCCGATCCAGTACTCGATCGTCGTTCGCAACGCCGCGGGCAGTCGCGTCGAGAAAATGCGCGTCACCGACACGCTGCCGCAGGGCTTTGAGTGGGTGCGCGACGCCAGCCATCCGCTGACCTTCGTAGTGGATGCAGGTAGCGCCGCCACGCTTTCGCAGCCGGTGACGGTTGCAACCAGCAAGCCCGCCGTTGGCACCGACAACGTCTGCTATCTGTCCGCCGGCCCGACCGCGATCACCGCGCTCGGCCAGCAGCAGAAGATCACCTGCGACCTGGGCGGAAGCTTCCCGGTGGGTGCGGCCAATACCTTGACGCTGACCTTGTGGGCGCGCACCGTGCCGGGCGTGTTCACCGGTGACTATGCGCCGGTCAACCACACCAACAAAGCCAACATCGAACCGGGTCGTGACGAGAATGACGAGCCGACCTCGATCGATCTGGTCCCGGGCAACAACGAAAAGAGCTCCACCACGCAGGTGACCAATGCCCGCATTGGCGGCCGCGTGTTCCAGGACGCCAACGATAACGGCGACGTGGATGCGGGCGACAACGGCATCGGCGGTGTCAGGCTCACCCTGAGTGGTACCGATCTGTACGGCAACGTGGTGAACCGCGAGTTCACCACCGCCAACAGCGGTGACTACGTGTTCGACAATCTGGCACCGTCCGATGCCACTGGCTACACGATCACCCAGACCCAGCCTGCGGGATATCCGACCAATGGCGTTCCACAGCCGAACACGTCGCGTGCGGTGCGTAACGGCGCCAGCACCGGTGTGAGCGGCACCTACATCGTTGCCAACACCGCGAGCTCCAGCGTGATCAGTGGCGTGGTGCTTGGCACGGGTGCCAATGGCGTGCAGTTCGATTTCCCGGAACCTGCGGAGCGCAAGCTGTCCGGCTACGTCTATGTTGACCAGGACAACAGCAAGACCCGCACCCCATCCGATGTTGCTATCTCGAGTGCGAAGGTTGAGCTGTTTGAAGTAGAGACCAACCGCACCCTGACCGCTACCACCAATGCGCAGGGCTTCTACGAGTTCGTTGGCCTGAGCGCTGGCAAGACCTACCGCCTGCGCGAACCGCTGCCGACCACGCCGGTTGGCTTGGTCAACCTGCACGACGCGGTCAACCTTGGACGCATCAACAACGTGCCGTGCCCGCCGGGCACCTGCACCATCACCGCCAATGCGGGTGGTGTGACGGACCAGGACGAGATCGCCGGCATCAAGCTGGTGGCCGGCAACGGTACCGAGTTCAATTTCGGCGAGAACCTGAAAACCACCATCGCTGGCGTGGTCTATCTGGACCGTAATGATGATGGTGCAAAGGCCGCTACCGAACCGGGCATCGCGAACGTTGTCGTCACCCTTGAAGTCAAGGATGACCTCGGCAACTGGGTGTCGGTTACGACGCTCACCACCGACAGCCAGGGTGCCTACAGCTATGCCGATGCACTGATCGGCAAGGAATACCGTCTGACCGAGACCCAGCCGATCGGCGTTGCCAATGGCAAGGAAAATGGCCCGGCGGGTACCACCAGCAACAGCGTCATCGAAACCGGTGTGATTCCGGCAACCGGCTCGCCCAACAACAACTTCGGTGAAGTTGCGGCGGGGGTCTCCGGTGTTGTTTATCTGGACAGCAACAACAACGGTGTGCAGGATGCCGGCGAGCCGGGCTTGCCGGGCGTGCAGGTGACATTGTCGGCTGCAACGGCTACCACCAATGCACTGGGCCAGCCGCTGGTGACGGTGGCTACCACCGACGCCGACGGCCGTTACCACTTCGCGGACCTGCTGGCCGATACCTATGCAGTCACCGAGCAGCTGGCGCAGCCGGCGTACAACGGCGTGACCACGCACAACGGCAAGACCACGGCTGGCAACATCGATTCTGTCGCCGTAGGTACTGTTACCGAAGCACCGTCGAAGATTTCCAGCATCGTGCTGCCGGCAGGCAAGAACTCGCTGCTCAACAACTTCGGCGAGATCCTGGTCGCAGCCATCACTGGCACGGTGTACGTGGATCGCAACGACAACGGCAGCTTTGATGCCGCCGATGCGGGCAGCGACAACTCCGCTGCCAACGGTGGCATCGTTGGCGTCGAGATCGTGCTGTATGCAGCCGATGGCGTCACCGAGATCGACCGCACCGTGACCGATGCGCAGGGTAACTATGCGTTTGCCGACCTGCCCAGCGGCGTGAACTATGTGGTCAAGGAAACCCAGCCCAACGGCTATGCCGCGGGCAAGGAACATCCGACCAATGAGATCACCATCACCGCGTTGTCGCCGAGCGGTTCCAGTGGCAACAACTACGGTGAAAAGCTTGGCGCCCTGGCTGGCTACGTGTACGAGGATTTCTCGGGCACTGCGGCCAACAACAACAACGGCAACAAGGATGCTGGCGAAAAAGCCATCGCCGGGGTCACCCTGACCCTGACCGGCACCGACAGCACCGGCAAGGTGATCACCCCGCGCACCGTCGTCACCAATGCCGCTGGCGAGTACAGCTTCGGCGACCTGTTGCAGGGCAGCTACACCATCACTGAGACCCAGCCGGCCGCCTACATCGACGGCAAGCACACCGTGGGCAATGCGACCACGGCGGGCAGCAATGCGGTAGCCAACGTCATCAGCGGCATCGGCCTGGATGCCGGCCAGAGCGCCAGCGGCTACCTGTTCGGCGAGCTGGCCAATGCACCGATCAGCGGCACGGTCTACATCGACCGCAACAACGATGGCACGCAGGATCCCGGTGAGCCGGGCATCCCCAACATCAGCCTCACCGTGGAAGTTGAAGACGGCCCGGGCAACTGGGTGAAGGTGCCGGGTCCGGCCATCGTCACCGACAGCAACGGTCACTACACGTACCCGGAAGCCGTCACCGGCAAGAACTACCGCGTCACCGAGACGCAGCCGGTTGATCTTGGCGATGGCAAGGAAAACGGTACCGTCAACACCGGTACGCCGAACGTCATCACCATAACCAACCTGCCGTCGACAGGCTCCAGTGGCAACAACTTCGGCGAGATCGCCGCAGTGCTGTCAGGTGTGGTCTATCTGGACAGCAACAACAACGGTATCCAGGACGCCGGTGAGCCGGGCCTGGCCAACGTCGAAGTGAGCCTGCCGGCCAGCGTGCAGAACGTGCTGGGCCAGGGCGCACTGACCGCGACTACCGACGCCAACGGCAACTACGTGTTCCAGGACCTGCTGGCCGGCACCTATACGGTGACCCAGCAGGCGGCGCAGCCGAGTTACAACGGTGCGCCGACCATCAACGGCATCACCACCGCCGGCACCACCGGCGGTACGGCGACGCCGGTGGCAACCGTACCCAGCGCGATCAGCGGCATCGCCCTGAGCGCGGGCGGTAGCTCCGAGAAGAACAACTTCGGCGAAGTGCTGCAGGTGTCGATCTCTGGTGCAGTGTTCCTCGACGTCAACAACGATGGTGCGATGCTTGGCGCCGGTGAGACCGGTCTGGAAGGCGTGGTCATCGAGTTGAACGGCGTCGACGATGCCGGCGCTACCGTCAGCCTGAGCACCACCACCGACAAGGATGGCAAGTTCAGCTTCGAAGGCCTGCGTCCGGGCAAGTACACCTTGACCGAGCCGACCCAGCCGACGGGTACCGCCAACGGCATCACCACCGCCGGCAGTGCCGGTGGCACGGCGACGCCGGTCACCACGGTGCCGAGCAAGATCACCGACATCGACCTGTCGGTGCCGGGCACGGCCTCGGTGGACAACCTGTTCGGTGAAATCCCGCGCAGCAGCGCCATCAGCGGCAAGGTGTGGGAAGACACCAACAATGATGGCGTGGTGGACCCGGGCGAGAAGGGCATCGGCGGCGTGACCGTGGAGCTGGAAGGCACTGCGATCGATGGCACCCCGATCAAGCTCACCGTGACCACCGATGCCGACGGCAACTACAGCTTCGACGAGCTGCCGCCGGGCACCTACACCGTGACCGAGCCGAACCAGCCGCCGGGCACCCTGGACGGCAAGACCGTGCCGGGCAGCACCGGTGGTACGGCGACCGCGCCGGGCACCACGCCGTCGAAGATCTCGACGATCGTGGTCGGCGTCAACGAAACCTCGAAGGACAACAACTTCGGTGAAGTGCCGGTGGGCAGCATTGCCGGCTTCGTCTACAACGACAGCAACGATGACGGCATCAAGCAGAACGACGAAGGTGGCTACGCCATGATCGACGTGGTGCTGACCGGCACCGACGACCTGGGCAACCCGGTCAACGTGCAGGGCGTCACCGATGCGCAGGGCCACTATGTGTTCCAGAACCTGCGTCCGGGCACCTACATCGTGACCGAGCCGACCCAGCCTGCCGAAACCCTCAATGGCCTGACCACCGCCGGCAGCATCGACGGTGTGAAGTCCGGCGCCAAGGTCACCGGTAAGGACACCGTGCCTTCGCAGATCGACGGCATCGTGTTGAAGCCGGGCAACAACTCGGTGGACAACAACTTCGGCGAGATCGGCGATTCGCCGGACATGCTGGTGAGCAAGTCGTCCAACACGGTGAAGTTCACCGTCAACAACGTGGGCAGCTACACCATCCGCGTGCGCAACGGCGGGCAGAAGCCTTCCTTCGGCGAGTACATCGTCAAGGATCGCCTGCCGGTGGGCCTGACCCTGGCTGAAGTGCCGGCCGGCAACAACTGGACCTGCTCCGGTGCGGTGGGCGATGCCCGCTTTGAATGCCGCAGCTCGGAAGTCGTCAACGTCGGCACCACCTCGTTGTCTGACATCACCGTCAAGGTGAACGTCGGCATCGAGGCTGCCAACGCCGGTACCGTCAACAATGCCGTGCTGATCGAAGGCGGCGGCGAGAACGAGTTCCGTACCCCGACCGTGGCCGAGCGCAACACCTTTGAAGGCAACGTCGGCGACCTGCCGGTGTGCGATACCGCCATCACCCAGAACGTCTGCCGCGTGCCCAACCAGGTGCAGCTGTCGTCCTCGGTTGGCGGCACCGTGTGGTTCGATGTCGGCAGCGAGGACACCTTCCTGGACGGCGGCGACGAACGCCTGCAGTCGTGGATCGTGGAATTGCTGGACTCGGTCACTGGCGCCGTGTCGCAGTCCACCGTTACCGCAGTGGACGGCAGCTATCGCTTTGCCGACGTGATTCCGGGCGTGAAGTGGAACATCCAGTTCCGCGATCCAAGCTCGGGCGTGTTGTGGGCATGGCCGGTGAACCAGGAGACCGTCGGCGGCATGGGCGTGGCCTGTGACAGTCCGCGCGCCATCAACAACAACGGCGTCAGCGCCTGCCGTGTCAGTGAGAACGGCACCAGCCAGCTGCAGGTCGTGCTCGAAGCCGGCCAGCATCTGCCGCAGCAGAGCCTGCCGGTGGATCCGTCGGGTGTCGTCTACGATGCCGTCACCCGCGATCCGGTGCCGGGTTCCATCGTCACCATCGCACCGGTTGGCGTGTGCACCGGCTATGACCCGAAGACCGCCATCCTCAATGCCGGCGCCGGTGGTTACCGCGTGGAAGGCAATGCGGTGTCGATGACGGTTGGCAACAACGGCTACTACCAGTTCATGTTTGGTCCGGCTGCGCCGGCACGTTGCGAGTTCCAGCTGACGGTCACGCCGCCGGGTGGTTACCAGTTCGCGTCGTCGCTGATCCCGGCGGAGACGGGTTCGCTGTCGCCGCTGGGTGCGGCGGGCAGCAGCCATCTTGTACAGCCGCAGACGGGTGCACCGACCGGTGCAGTGGGCACGCCGACCCAGTACTGGTTGAACCTGTTCGCTGGTTCCGCTGTTGCTGGTGTGGTGCACAACCACATCCCGCTGGATACCGCGCAGGCCACCGGCCTGGTGATCACCAAGACCGGTGATCGCCAGACTGCTGAAATCGGTGACACCGTGCAGTACACCATCACCGTGCGGCAGACCGCCGGCAGTGCGATGGCCACGCTGAACGTGGTCGACACGCTGCCGCGTGGTTTCACCTACATCGATGGCACCGGCCGTGTGGGTGGTCGCGCCGTCGACGATCCGATCGGCAAGCCGGGCCCGCGTCTGGGCTTCAACCTTGGCCCGATCAACGTCGGCCAGCAGTTGGTGCTCACCTACCGCGTGCGTGTCGGCGTGGGTGCGCAGCAGGGCGATGGCATCAACCGTGCACAGGCACATGGCTGCTCGATCACCGGTGGCTGTATCGATCCGGGCACGCTGACGCCGGTGCCGGGCTCGGTGCCGTCCAACCGTGCCGAGTACCGCGTGCGCGTCACCGGTGGTGTGTTCACCGAGGAAGCCTGTGTGCTGGGCAAGATCTTCGTGGACTGCAACAACAACCACGTGCAGGACGAGGAAGAGCTGGGTATCCCGGGCGTACGCATGTACTTCTCCAACGGTACCTGGATGATTTCCGATTCCGAGGGCAAGTACAGCTACTGCGGCCTGCCGCCGCAGAGCCACACCTTGAAGGTGGACCCGTCCACCTTGCCGGTGGGTGCACGCCTGACCACCAGCAGCAACCGCAACCTCGGTGATGCCGACAGCCTGTTCCTGGACCTGAAGAACGGCGAGCTGCACCGTGCCGACTTCGTCGAGGGCAGCTGCTCCAACCCGCTGCTGGAGCAGGTGAAGGCGCGTCGTACCCAGGGTGAGGTGCGTGCACCGGAAACCGAAACCGGGCAGTCGCAGCTGCGCTTTGACAGCAAGCCGGTCCGTGCGCCGCAGCAGGCCACGGACTCGTCCAACCAGGGACCGATCGTGCAACCGCGACCCAATCCGCCGTCTGCGGCGGCCCAGCAGGAGGTGCAGCCATGAGCCGCGCCGCCCTGCGCAAGATGCCGCGCGTGAGCCTGCTGGCCTGTGCGCTGGCCACCGCTTCACTACCGCTGATGGCCCAGAACGTGGGCAGCAGCACCCGTTTCACCCCGGTGATCGGCGACAGCAGCACGCTGTATCCGCGTTCGCTGACCACCACCGATACGCCGCCGGAAGTGGTGGCGGCGCGTTCGGGTGAAGTCGACTACAGCCGCAACGCTGGTGTGGACCGCGTCTCGGTGGAAGTGGACCGCGACGGCGTGCCCGCCGACGGCCAGACGCCGGTGCACATCACCGTGCATCTGCTCGGCGCCGACGGCAAGCCGCTGGCCGGCAAGTCCTTCGTCACCATCGAGAACAGTGGCGGTCGCATCCGCCTGCCGGGCTCGCGTACCGATGAGTTCGGCCCCGGTGCCAGCGACGCCGACAAGGTGATGCCTGGCGTCCAGCTGGAAGTCGAAAACGGCGTTGCCGAGTTCGACCTGGTCGCCCCGCATGACCCACAGGATGTAGTGCTGCGTATCACGGCCGGTGGCGAAACCGCCGAAGGCACGATCGGCTTCCTGCCGGAAATGCGTGAGTTGCTCGCCACCGGTCTGATCGAAGGCGTGTTGAACTTCCGCAACAAGTCCAACGCCAGCCTGATCTCGCCGGTGCAGCACCACGATGCCTTCGACCGCGACATCCGTCGCTGGGAGAAGCAGTTCAACAACGGCAAGGCCAGCGCCTCGGCGCGCACCGCGTTCTTCGTCAAGGGCCGGATCAAGGGTGAGTATCTGCTCACCGCCGCCTATGACTCGGACAAGGATGTGCGTGGTCGCCTGCTGCGTGACATCCAGCCGGAAGAGTTCTACCCGGTCTACGGTGATTCCTCGCTGCGTGGCTTCGATGCACGCTCGGCCGAGCGCCTGTACGTGCGCGTGGACAACAAGCGCAGCTACCTGCTGTACGGTGATTTCCAGACCGGCGACAACCTGGCAACCAGCACTGGCGTTGGCGGCAGTGGCCCGATCCCGCAGCGCAGCCTGAGCACCTATAACCGCACCGCGACCGGCCTGGGCTGGCACTTTGAAAGTGAGCGCGTGCGTACCAATGTGTTCGCCATCGAGGATTCGCTGCGGCAGATCATCGAGGAGTTCCGCAGCCAGGGCAGCGGCCCGTACGCGCTGCGCAACAACGCGGTGCTGGAAGGCAGCGAGCGTGTCGAGATGATCGTGCGTGATCGCAACCAGCCTTCGCGCATCGTTTCGGTGAAGGCATTGGCACGGCTGGTGGATTACAGTTTCGAGCCGTTCTCCGGGCGCATCCTGCTCAACCAGTTCCTGCCTTCGTTCGACAGCGACCTGAATCCGGTCTCGCTGCGCATCACCTATGAACTCGATCAGCAGACCGAGAAGTTCTGGGTGGTCGGTGCCGACGGCCAGTACAAGCTGACCGACAAGCTGGAAGTTGGTGCATCGGCGGTCGAAGACCAGAACCCGTATGCCGAGTTCAAGATGGGCAGCGTCAATGCTGGCTATCGCTTCGGCCAGAACACCATGCTGGTGGCCGAGTTCGCCCGCACCCAGAGCGAGGTCAACACCAACTCGCTCAACCAGGTGACGTCGCAGGGCCTGAAGGATGTCAGCGGCCAGGTCGAAGGTGACGCATGGCGCGTCGAGTTCGCCCACGACGGTGACAAGTTCGATGCACGCCTGTTCGGCGCGCGCACCGATCCGGAGTTCAACAACCAGGCTTCGCCGCTGTACGGCGGCCGTGGCGAGTACAGCGGCCGCATGTCCTATGCCGTTGGCCCGCGCCTGGAGCTGTACGTTGAAGCCCTGCGCAGCGAAGACCGCAACCCGGATGGTGGCAAGCGCGATGCCGGCGGTGCAGGCGTGCGCGTGGCTGCCACCGAACGCCTGACGCTGGACTTCGGCCTGCGCAGCATCCGCGAAACCATCGGCATCACCTCGCCGTGGTCGAGCACCGGCTATGGCCAGTTGTCCGGCTTGACCGGCGGCTTCGCCACCGGTTCGGGCGGCGGCGCACTGGGCTACGGCCAGCAGGCGCTGGATCCGGCCACCGGGCTGATGGTGATCAACAGCGGCAGCAACGGCGAATCCATGACCAGCGACCTGCCGGTAGGCACCAAGCTGGAATCGGACAGCGCCCGCGTCGGTATCGGCTACCGCTTCAACGACAAGTTCAGCGGTGGTGCCGAGTACGAACAAAGCGTCAGCGGCGAAGACCGCAACCGCGTTGCCGCCGGCGTGGACTACCAGGTCTTCGAGCGCAGTCGCCTGTATGGCCGTTACGAGAAGCAGACCGGCCTGACCAGTGCGTACGGCATCACCACCACCGACCGCGAGGCCGATGCACTGGTGTTCGGTATCGACAGCAGCTACATCCGCGACACCCAGGCGTTCTCCGAGTACCGCCTGCGTGATGCGATCAGTGGCCGTGATGTGCAGGCCGCCTCGGGTATCCGCAACAACTGGGATATCGCCAAGGGCCTGCGCCTGAGCAGCTCGATCGAACGCGTCAACGTGGTCGCCGGCGATACCGGCGACAGCACCGGCCTGGCGCTGGCCCTGGATTACAGTGCCAACCCGCTGTGGCGCGGCGCGATCCGTGCCGAGCACCGCATCTCCGAGGACGTGCCGGGCACCACCGACAGCAACGAGGCCTTCAAGACCACGCTGCTGCAGTTCATGGTCGCACGCAAGCTGAGCCGTGACTGGACGTTGCTGGGCCGCAACTACCTGCTGGCCACCAACTACGAAGAGCGCGGTGACGTGCTGCAGGACCGCTTCCAGATCGGCCTGGCCTACCGCGACACCGACCGCAACCGGGTCAACGCCTTGATGCGCTATGAGTACAAGCTCGAGCGTGACGAAAGCGGTCTGACCCTGCTCAACGGTGACGTGGTGAGTGGCACCAGCCAGGATGTACGCACGCGTGCGCACATCGTCTCCACCCACGCCGACTGGCATCCGTCGCGGCCGTGGTGGCTGACCGGTCGCATTGCCGGCAAGTGGCAGCGCGACCAGTTCGCCTATGGCGATGGCAGCCGCGTCAACAGCAGCTTCAACGCGGTGCTGGTCTCCGGTCGTGTCGTGTACGACATCACCGAGAACTGGGACATCGGCGTGCTCGGCTCCACTTTCCGTGGCCAGTACGGCGCCAACCAGTTTGCCTACGGCATGGAAGTTGGCCGCCTGCTGCGGCAGAACCTGTGGCTGTCGGCCGGCTACAACTGGACCGGCTTCGAAGGCGACAGTGATCTCAATGGCTACGAGTACACGCAGCAGGGCTTCTTCCTGCGCCTGCGCTTCAAGTTCGACGAAGACCTTTTCCGTCGGGACCCGGTCCGCTACCGCGACCCGGCCCGCTGAGGACGACACCATGACCGTTATGCAAACCAAGTACCGTCCGCTGCGCAGCTTGCTGGCTGTTGCCGTCTTCGCTGTCGCCGGCACCGCCGGCGCCCAGCAGACCCAGCTCAACCCGCAGGCCAAGCGCATCAGCGATGAAGCCATCCATGCCGACCTGCAGTCCTACGAAGCGACCCAGGGCCGTATCCAGGCATTGAACGATGGTGGTCGCCCGATCCGCGACTACCACCTGTCCAAGGCACAGTGCTGGCTGGACGTGTCGTTCCACGAGTACACCCGCAACGACCGCAGCGCCTTCCCGCAGGAAGCACTGACCGAGTCGGAGAAGCTGATCGTGGACATGGAGAACGGCGTCTCGCCGATCCCCACCGACACCGCCCTGGTCAACGACGCCAAGTACCTGCGTGCCGATCTGTGGCAGCGCCTGAAGGTCATCCACGGCACGCCGGGCTTCGCCTGCGCCTCGCAGAAGGTGGCCTGCGGTGAAGTGGAGCTGGTGCACGCCGGCAATGAGTTCAACCAGCAGCAGTGGCGCCACTCCAAGCCCTACATCCAGATCGCCGAAGACCTGGTCAACGAAGCCGAAACCGCAGCGCGCCTGTGCGGCGTCGATCCGGCTGGCCCGGTGGTTGTTCCGGTGGCGGCTGGCCCGCTGATCGCCAACGTGCTGTTCGAGTTCGACCGCGACGGCTACAAGGACATCCGTACCTACTCGCTGGAGAGCGTGGACCGTGCCCTGGCCACCATCGGCAGCGAGAAGCGCGAGCTGGCTGGCGTGACCCTGGTTGGCCATGCCGACCGCATGCAGGGCAACGGCTTCGACTACAACCAGGCCCTGTCCGAGCGTCGTGCCAAGACCGTGCGTGAGCTGCTGGTCGGCCGTGGTGTGCCGGCGGACAAGATCCGCTACGAGTACCGCGGCGATACCCAGCAGGTGCAGCAGTGCGACGGCGTCAAGCCGCGTGCCGCGTTGCTTGAATGCCTGTTGCCGAACCGCCGCGTGGAAGTGCGGTTCGAGCTGGCGCAGTAAGTTCAGCGCGATGAGTTGATCGACAACGCCCCGGTAATGCCGGGGCGTTGTTCGTTTTGGGAGCCAAGTCTGGTTCCACGTAGTCTCCGTGCGCAGGCAATCTGCCCCCTCCCTTGCGCCGCAGGCGCAGGGGAGGGCTGGGGAGGGGTAGGCGAGCGCAGCTCGACGCTCTGCGCTTCAGAACGTACGAACGCGCCTAGTGGAAAGCGCATCCGATTGCCGCCGCCAAAAGCACCCCTCCCCAACCCTCCCCTGTGCTTCGCACAAGGGAGGGGGCCAAGCAGTAGTCGACGCATTCTCCGTGTGCTGGCGATCTGCTCCCTCCCTTGCGCCGCAGGCGCAGGGGAGGGCTGGGGAGGGATAGGCGAGCGCAGCTCGACGCTCTGAGCTTCAGAACGTACGAGCGCGCCAAGTGGAAAGCGCATCCGACTGCCATCGCCAAAAGCACCCCTCCCCAGCCCTCCCTTGCGCCGCAGGCACAGGGGAGGGCTGGGGAGGGGTAGGCGAGCGCAGCTCGACGCTCTGCGCTTCAGAACGTACGAACGCGCCAAGCGGAAAGCGCATCCGATTGCCATCGCCAAAAGCACCCCTCCCCAAGCCTCCCCTGTGCTTCGCACAAGGGAGGGGGCCAAGCAGCAGCCGGCGCATTCTCCGTGCGCAGGCGATCTGCTCCCTCCCTTGCGCCGCAGGCGCAGGGGAGGGCTGGGGAGGGGTAGGCGAGCGCAGCTCGACACTCTGCGCTTCAGAACGTACGAACGCGCCAAGTGGAAAGCGCATCCGATTGCCACCGCCAAAAGCACCCCTCCCCAACCCTCCCCTGTGCTGCGCACAAGGGAGGGGGGAAAGCAGCAGCCGAGGCATTCTCTGCGTGCTGGCGATCTGCTCCCTCCCTTGCGCCACAGGCGCAGGGGAGGGCTGGGGAGGGGTAGGCGAGCGCAGCGCGACGCTCTGCGCTTCAGAACGTACGAACGCGCCAAGCGGAAAGCGCATCCGATTGCCACCGCCAAAAGCACCCCTCCCCAAGCCTCCCCTGTGCTTCGCACAAGGGAGGGGGGCAAGCAGCAGTCGACGGATTTTCCATGCCCTGGCGATCTACCCCCTCCCTTGCGCCGCAGGCGCAGGGGAGGGCTGGGGAGGGGTAGGCGAGCGCAGCTCGACGCTCTGCGCTTCAGAACGTACGAACGCGCCAAGTGGAAAGCGCATCCTATTGCCACCGCCAAAAGCACCCCTCCCCAAGCCTCCCCTGTGCTTCGCACAAGGGAGGGGCAAAAGCCCCAACCGGGCGGAATGGCTACACTGGCCCGGCTAAGTCGCACGGGAACTACCCTTGGTCTCCAGCTGGATCCTGCTCCTGGTCTCACTCTGCTATGCCGCGCTGCTGTTCGGGGTGGCGTGGTGGGGTGATCGTCGCCCGCTGTATCCGGACCGCCCGTGGCTGCGGCCGGTGGTCTACAGCCTTGCGCTGGCGGTCTATTGCTCGTCCTGGACCTTCTACGGTGCGGTCGGCTCGGCGGTGCGTTATGGCATCGGCTACCTGCCTATTTATCTTGGTCCGCTGCTGATGCTGATGTTCGGCTGGCGGATCATCGAACGACTGGCGCTGATCGCCCGCAGCGAAAACGTGGTCTCCATCGCCGACTTCATTTCCTCGCGCTTTGGCCGCTCGCGGCGGTTGGCGGCGTTGGTCGCATTGATCGCCCTGATCGGCGTGGTGCCGTACCTGGCACTGCAGTACAAGGCCGTGGCGATGAGCCTGCAGGTGCTGACCGGGGATGCCGCCGGCAAGGGTTTCCTGACCGATCCGGCGCTGTATGTCTCGCTGCTGATGGCTTTGTTCGCCATCCTGTTCGGCACCCGCCAGGTCGATGCCACCGAGCACCATTACGGCATGATGCTGGCCATCGCCGTCGAATCGCTGATCAAGCTGCTGGCCATGGTCGCGATCGGCGTCTTCGCCTATGTGTGGCTGACCGACCGCGGTGAGTCGGTGGTGCAGTCGGCACGCACCTTGTTTGAAGGCATGCCGCCGGTGGGCTTCGTCTCGCAGACGCTGCTCAGTTTCCTGGCCCTGATTTGCCTGCCTCGGCAGTTCCACGTCGCGGTGGTGGAGTGCGGCAATGCCGGTGATGTGCGCAGCGCACGCTGGATGTTCGGCGCTTATCTGGTGCTGATTTCCTTGATGATTGTGCCCATTGCCACCGCTGGCGCGGCGATGTTCGGTACCGGCCTGGCCTCGGACGACACCCTGGTACTGGCCTTGCCGATGCTTGCCGGCAATACAACGCTCGCTTTGATTGCTTACATCGGTGGCTTCTCCGCGGCCACCGGCATGGTCATCGTGTCCTCGATCGCGCTGGCGACGATGATCAGCAACGATCTCGTCATGCCGCTGCTGCTGCGGCGCAGTGGCGACCACCGCGAGGCTGCCAATGTCGCCTCGCGCGTGCTGTGGATCCGGCGCATGGCGATCGTGCTGCTGGCGCTGGTCGCGTATGGCTACTACCGCGGCAGCAACGACGACACCATGCTGGCCGCCTACGGATTGATGGCCTTCGCCGCGGTCGCGCAGTTCGCACCGGGCCTGCTCGGTGGCCTGTACTGGCGTGGCGCCAGCCGCCGCGGCGTAGAAACCGGCATGCTGGCCGGTTTTGTGGTCTGGGCCTACACCTTGCTGGTGCCTGCGCTGAGCCACGGCGGCTGGCTGGATGCGAGCCTGCTCACGCACGGACCGTTCGGCATCGACTGGTTGCGGCCACAGCAGTTGTTCGGCCTGACCGGTTGGGACCCACTGACCCATGGCACCTTCTGGTCGCTGCTGATCAACACCGTGACCATGTTGCTGGTGTCGATGCGCTGGCGCCCGGATGTCGCCGAGCGCCTGCGCGCGGCACCGTTCCTCGATCCTTATGCCAAGCGGCCGGTGGTGGCCGGCGACTGGCCGGCGCACGTCAAGGTCCGCGATCTGCTGGCCTTGGCCACCCGCGTCATCGGTGACAACCGTGCGCGGCGCTCGTTCGGCGAACAGGCGCAGTTGCTGGAGCGCGAATTCCAACCTGCCGCTGCCGCCGACCGTGTCTGGGTGCAGTTCACCGAGCGCCTGCTCGCCGCATCCATCGGTGCGGCGTCGGCGCGCCTGCTGCTGACCAGCCTGCTGCGCGGCTCGGGCATGGATCTTGGTGAAGTGGTGGCGGTGCTGGACGAGGCGGGGCAGGAGCTGCGCTTCAACCGCGAAATTCTCTCCACCACGCTGGAGAACATCAGCGCAGGCGTCAGTGTGGTCGATCCGGAAATGCGCTTGACCGCATGGAACCGGCGCTACCAGCAGATGTTTGGTTACCCGGACGGCATGCTTTACGTCGGCCGCCCGGTCGCCGACCTGATCCGCTACAACGCCGAGCGCGGCGAGCTGGGTTCGGGTGACACCGAAGTGCAGATCAATCGCCGTATCGGCTATATGCGTGCTGGTTCACCGCATGTGTTCGAACGCACCGGCGCCGATGGCAAAGTGATCGAGCTGCGTGGCCAGGCCTTGCCCGGTGGCGGCTATGTCACCAGCTACAACGACATCACGGATTTCAAGAATGCCGAGCAGGCGCTGCTGGAAGCGAACGAAACCCTGGAGCAGCGCGTAGCAGAGCGTTCGCAGGCAGCCGAGACAGCGCAGCAATCCAAGACGCGCTTCCTCGCCGCGATCAGCCATGACGTGTTGCAGCCACTGAATGCAGCGCGGCTTTTTGCATCCGCCCTCCGCGACAGCCTGCACGAGACCGACGAGCAGCGGCATCTGGCCGAGCGTGTGGATGCTTCCCTGCGCGCGGCCGAAGAGTTGCTGGATGGCCTGTTGGACGTGTCGCGACTGGATGCGGGCGGGCTGCGCCCGACCATCAGCGAGTTCGATGCCAGCGTGCTGGTACGCGAGCTCGCTGCACAGTACACGCCGGTAGCGGCGGGGCGAGGACTGCGCCTGCATGTCTTTGCACGCACTGCCTGGGTGCGCAGTGATCGACGCCTGCTGCGTCGCGTGCTGCAGAATTTCATGGCCAACGCCCTGCGCTATACCCGCAGTGGCCGCATCGTGCTGGCACTGCGCGTGCGTGGTGACCAGGTTGAACTGCAGGTATGGGATACCGGCCCGGGCATTCCCGAGCATCACATGCAGCAGATCTTCAATGAATTCCATCGCTACCAGCAGCCGTTCGACTGGGGCGAGCAGGGCCTGGGCCTGGGCTTGTCGATCTGCCAACGCATCTCGCGCCTGCTTGATCACGGTTTGAACGCGCGCAGCCAACCCGGCCACGGCAGCATGTTCTCGATCACCCTGCCGCGGGTGGAAACACCGGCAGTACCGCTGCCGGCGCCACGTCAGCCGACCGCTTTTGGTGGTGATGATTCGCTGGCCGGCCTGCGCGTGCTGTGCGTGGACAACGACCAGGAAATCCTTGACGGCATGCGCGCCTTGCTCGGCCGCTGGAAGGTGGAGGTCATCGCCGCCAGCACGGTGGACATGGCGCTGGAGAAATTGAGCGAACAGCCCGATGTGATGCTGGTGGACTACCACCTGCACGATCGGCTCGATGGCCTGGACACCCTGCTCGCCCTGCGCGAAGCCGCGCGCCGTCCTTTGCCCGGCGCATTGCTGACCGCCGATGGCCGCGATGAGTTGAAGCGCATGGCCCGCGAACGCGGCTACCGCGTGTTGACCAAGCCGGTGAAGCCGGCCTCGCTGCGCGCGTTCCTGACCGCATTGAACGACCCGCGCCGACGCTAGCAACCAGCACTGTAGTGCCGAGCCATGCTCGGCAAGGGGCTTTACCAGAAAAAGCTGCCCTCACGCCAACCCCTCTCCGGTGATCGGGAGAGGGGCTAGATTTCTGTAGTGCCGAGCCATGCTCGGCAGAAGCTCTACCGGCAATGCCCCGCCGCAGCATGGCTGCGCTCTACAGGTGGTGCGCTGGCTTCGCTGCTCATGCCGCTCCCACAGCTGCGGCCGCAGCCGTCAGATGCTCGTACAGGATCGCGCAGCCGATGATGATCAGGATCACGCCGCCAACGATTTCCGCACGCTTGCCAACCACCGCACCCAGGGCGCGGCCGAGCATGATGCCGATGGTCACCATGATCATCGTGCACAGGCCGATCACCAGCGCCACCACGCCGATATGCACGTCAAGGAAGGCCAGGCCGACGCCGATCGCCATCGCATCGATGCTGGTGGCGAAGCCGGTTACGGCAAGCGTCCAGAAACTCTTGTGCTGCTCGCCTGCTTCGTCGTCGTTGTCGGCTTCACTTTCATCATCAGGGTTCAGGCCGGCGATGATCATGTGTGCTCCGAGTACCCCGAGCAGGCCGAACGCGATCCAGTGATCGAAGGCCTGCACGTACTGCGACGCGGCGCGGCCCAGCAGCCAGCCGATGATCGGCGTGATTGCCTCGATGACGCCGAAGATCAGGCCTGCGCGTAGTGCATCAAGCAGGCGTGGCTTGCGCATCGCTGCACCCTTGCCAACCGCTGCGGCGAAGGCGTCGGTGGACATGGCGAAGCCAATCAGAAGAATGGAGATGGGGGACATCAGGATTACCGGGTCGGGCGGACACAAACGGCATGCGTCGCGCCCAACCGTAGTTGCGCACGCATGCCGCTGGTCTCGCCAACCGGGTCTGGCTGCCCACACCACGGCGCACTGGCCGAGTGTGTTGATGTGGGCGCTTCCAATGCTGGAAGCAGGCTACTCCCCAAGGGAGCGCGGATTCTAGCATGGCCCCCCAATCTGAACGGACAGCCCCGGGATGCCAGCTTGGTGGCGGAACTGAAATATCACTGTCATGGATGCATGGCCTGATACGCGCGCACGGCTGGCGCAGCGCGGTAATTTCCTGCAAATCAGCACTCAAGAAACCTGATATGCGGCCGATTTCGAGGCATCTCTACGCCCGGAGTGCGGCATGAAGTTCCCCCTTGGTATAGCCCAGAAACTGCGTCTGAGCCTGCTGGCGCTGGTGGTCGGCCTGCTCGTCATCGGCTCGGCCTATGCCTGGCTCAGTGTTGGCATGCGCGGTGCCGACCAGCGGCTGCAGAGTTACCAGCAGGATGCGGCGCAGCTGGAGGCGCTGGTGGCTGCGTTTGCCGAGGCGCGCCGCGCCCAGGCCGAGTATGCCATGTCGTTCTCGGCCGTCGCCGGGCAGGCGTTTGTGGCCGCCAATGGCCGTCTGCAGGCGCTGCTGTCCACGGACAGGAAGGGCGTGGGTTGGGAGCAGGCATTGCGCGCGCCCCTGCTTGACTATGTTCAGTCCGGTCAGGCACTGGATCAGCGCATCACCGAACTTGGCCACGATGCCGACAGCGGCATGCAGGGCCAGCTGCGCAACGCCGTGCACGAAGTGGAGAACCTGATCGGCGAACATCCCGATGCGGCCTTGCAGGTGTCGATGCTGACCATGCGCCGCTACGAGAAGGACTTCATCCTGCGCCGTGAGCAGAAGTACGCGGATGAACTGAGTGCGCAGGTGATGCCCTTCGAGCTGCTGCTGCAGGCAGCGCGCATGCCGGACGGCAGCAAGCAGCAGGTGCGCGATGCGATGCAGCGCTACCAGGAGGCATTCCTGTCCTATGCAGCGGCGCGCTACGGGGCCGACAGCGAGACCCAGGCGATGGACGACCTTGCCGCCAAGGCCTTGCCGGTGCTGACCCGCTTGCAGCAGGCACAGCGCGCCAGCCTGGCCAAGCAACGCGAAGAACAGGCCGCAGCGCGGCGTTGGATGGATGCCGCCTTCGCTGCCACCGTGCTGGTGGTGGGCTTGTTGCTGGTCAGTCTGCTGTTGTTGCTGTTGCGAGCGGTGGAACGGCCGCTGGCTGACGCGGCGGCGTTCGCCCGCGCCATTGCCGACGATGATCTGGACGGCCGGTTGGTGGTGCGCAACGCGCATGACGAGATTGGTCGGTTGGCGGCGGCGCTGATGCAGATGCAGTCCAGCCTGCGCGAGCGCATTGCCGGCGAGCGCCTGGCGGCGGGTGCCAACCAGCGGGTACGGCAGGCATTGGACGTGGCCAGCGCCGCGGTGCTGGTGACGGATGCCGCAGGCCGCGTGGTCTATGCCAATCCGGCATTGCAACAGGCCTTCGCCCAGGCCGGGATCGAAGGCGCGGCCGAGGTCGACAGCGAGGCGGCCGAACTCGGGCCGGCAGTTGCCGCACTCATGCGGGCCGCCTTCGAGCAGAGCGTGGCGATGGATGCGGAGGTGGAGCTGGGCAACAGCGGCTTCCTGCTGCGGGCCAGCCCGGTGCTGGAAGCTGATCGGGTACTTGGCCTGGTGATGGAATGGCAGGACCGACGGCTTGAGCGGGTGATCGTCAACGAAGTGGCCGCGGTGGTCGCGGCGGCGACCGCCGGCGACCTGCAGGGACGCATCGTGCTGGCCGACAAGCAGGGCTTCGTGTTGCAGTTGGGCGAGCGCATCAATGCCCTGCTGGACAGCGTGCAGGCGCAGGTGGGGGATGCGACGCGGGTGATCGGCCACTTCGCCCATGGTGACCTGAGTGCGCGCATGCGCGGCGACGGCCAGGGCATCTACGCACGCCTGCGGCAAGGGCTGGAGGAGGCCATGCAGCAGGTCGGCGGCATCGTCGCCCGCATCCAGCAGTCGGCGGGCAGCGTGCAGGCAGCGGTGGGCGACATGGCCAGTGGTACCGCCGACCTGTCCGGGCGCGTGGAACAGCAGGTGGGTGACGTGCAGGAGGCGTTGCAGCGGGTGCGCTCGGTGGCCGGTGAGGCGCGCGAGAATGCCGGCAGTGCGCGCGAGAGTGCGCTGGTGTCGGCGCAGGCCAGCGATGCGGCCGAGCGCGGGCGCCAGGCCACGGCGGCCGCGATCACTGGCATGGACCAGCTGCGGGCGTCTTCACGACACATCCGCGAGATCGTCGCCACCGTCGACAGCCTGTCGTTCCAGACCAATCTGCTGGCACTGAACGCTGCGGTCGAGGCCGCGCGGGCCGGCAGCCACGGGCGTGGCTTCGCGGTGGTGGCCAACGAGGTGCGGCAGCTGGCGCAGCGCTCGGCGGAGGCGTCCAAGCAGATCCGCGGCCTGATCGACGTATCGCTGCGGCAGGTGGAGGAAGGCGCGCGGCTGGCTGACAGCAGCGGAGCGGCGATGCAGGACATTGGTGGTCGGGTGGCGCAGGTGGCCAGCGCGCTGGAGCGGATCGATGCAGGCTCGGCGCGGCAGGTCAGTGCGGTGGATGATGTGGAGCGCCTGCTGCGACGCATCGGTGAAGGCACCCGCCAGAGTGGCGAGGTCGCACGCGCCTCATCGCATGCCGCGCAGGCGATGCGCGAGCAGACGCAGGAGCTGGCCGCAGCGGCGGAAGTGTTCGTGGTCGATGCGACGGCGGCAGCGGATCCGGAGCTGCAGCGTTCGGCATGAGCTCCAGCTCCCTCCCTTGCGCAACGCGCAGGGGAGGGTTGGGGAGGGGTGCTGTTCGCGGGCAAGCCAGACAACGCGTAGAAGCAACAACCGAAGCTACCCCCTCCCAGCCTCCCCCTTGGCTGCGCCAAAGGGGAGGGGCCAGAGCTCCCTCCCTTGCGCAACGCGCAGGGGAGGGCTGGGGAGGGGGGCTGTTCGCGGGCAAGCCAGACAACGCGCAGAAGCAACAACCAAAGCTACCCCCTCCCAACCTCCCCCTTGGCTGCACCAAAGGGGAGGGGCCAGACTCCCTCCCTTGCGCAACGCGCAGGGGAGGGCTGCTGTTCGCGGGCAAGCCAGACAACGCGTAAAAGCAACAACCAAAGCTACCCCTCCCAACCTCCCCCTTGGCTGCGCCAAAGGGGAGGGGCTGGAGCTCCCTGCCTTGCGCAACGCGCAGGGGAGGGTCGGGGAGGGGTAGTTCTTAGCGCTCAGCCGCAGGCAAGCGCCGGCAGCAACTCAATCTTCTTCCGGCGGCAGCACGATGGCGTCGTCGTCGATCGCCAGCTTGCCGGCCATCAGCACCGCCTGGGTGCGGTTGGTGACGCCGAGCTTGCGCAGGATGGCGGTGACGTGGGCCTTGATGGTGGCCTCGGAAACGCCCAGGTCATAGGCGATCTGCTTGTTCAGCCGGCCTACGCCGAGCATCTGCAGCACGCGGAACTGTTGCGGGGTCAGTTCGCGCAGGCGCTGGCCGACTTCGCGTTCTTCATTCGGGGTCGGCGGCACGTTGTGCGCCTCGGCCGGTGCCCAGCGCTCGCCATCGAGGATGGTGCCCAGCGCATGGCCGATGGTGTCCGAATCGGCGGATTTTGGAATGAAGCCGAATGCGCCATGGTCCAGTGCGCGTCGCATCACAGTGGCTTCTTCGCGTGCGGACACCACCACGATGGGCAGCTGCGGATGCAGTGAACGCAGGTGCACAAGCGCATTGAAGCCTTGTGCGCCGGGCATGTTGAGGTCCATCAGCACAAGGTCGGCATCGGGGTGTTGTTCGGCCAGTGCGTACAGTGCTTCGACGCTGTCGGCCTCCATCAGCTGCACGCCGGGGATGACGCGTTGCACCGCGCCCTTGAGGGCTTCGCGGAACAGCGGATGGTCATCGGCAATGAGGAGGGTAGGCATATGCGATCCAATGCTGAAGTAAGGGGCGTGACGCCCTTCCGGTGAAACAGGATACCGGCTGCGACGCTGATCCACGCCCTCCACATGGACCGACAGCCGGGGCACCACGGTGCCCCGGGCAGTTACCGCTTAGCGAACCTTGCGCTCTTCCACCAGCGACGCCACCACCGACGGATCGGCCAGCGTGGAGGTATCGCCGAGCTGGTCCGGGGCGTTCTCGGCGATCTTGCGCAGGATGCGGCGCATGATCTTGCCCGAGCGGGTCTTGGGCAGGCCCGGTGCCCACTGCAGGTGATCCGGCGCCGCGATCGGGCCGATTTCCTTGCGCACCCATGCCACCAGTTCCTTGAGCAGCTCGTCGGTCTGCGCTTCGCCGGCAATCAGGGTGACATAGGCATAGATGCCCTGGCCCTTGATGTCGTGCGGGAAGCCGACCACGGCCGCTTCGGCCACCTTCGGGTGCGAGACCAGCGCGCTTTCCACCTCGGCCGTGCCGATGCGGTGACCGGACACATTCATCACGTCATCGACGCGACCGGTGATCCAGTAATAGCCGTCTTCGTCGCGCCGGCAGCCGTCACCGGTGAAGTAGCTGCCCGGGTAGGTGCGGAAATAGGTGTCGATGAAGCGCTGGTGGTCACCGTAGACGGTACGCATCTGGCCCGGCCAGGAATCGCGGATGATCAGGTTGCCCTCGGTGGCGCCTTCCAGCGGCTCGCCGTCGGCACTGACCAGCGCCGGCTGCACGCCGAAGAACGGCAGCGTTGCCGAGCCAGGCTTGAGGTCGGTTGCACCCGGCAGCGGCGAAATCAGGATGCCGCCGGTTTCGGTCTGCCACCAGGTATCCACGATCGGGCAGCGTGCATCGCCGACCACGTCGTAATACCAGCGCCAGGCTTCCGGATTGATCGGCTCACCGACGCTGCCGAGCAGGCGCAGGCTCTTGCGCGAGGTGCGCTTGACCGGCTCCTCGCCGTCGCGCATCAGTGCACGGATGGCGGTGGGCGCGGTGTAGAAGATGGTGACCTGGTGCTTGTCGATCACTTCCCAGAAACGCGAAGTGTTCGGGTAGTTCGGTACGCCTTCGAACATCACCGAGGTGGCGCCGTTGGCCAGCGGGCCGTAGACGATGTAGCTGTGGCCGGTGACCCAGCCGACGTCGGCGGTGCACCAGTAGATGTCGTCCTCGCGCAGGTCGAACACCGCTTCATGGGTGTAGGCCGCGTACAGCAGATAACCGCCGGTGGTGTGCAGCACGCCCTTGGGCTTGCCGGTGGAGCCGGAGGTGTAGAGGATGAACAGCGGATCTTCGGCGTTCATGCGCTCGGGTTCGCACTCGGCCGGCTGGGTGTCCACCACATCGTGGAACCAGCGGTCACGCGGCGCCTGCATGTCGACCGCACCACCGGTGTGGCGTACGACCAGCACGGTTTCCACGGTATTGGTGCCGGGCAGCTTCAGCGCGGCATCGACATTGGCCTTCAACGGCACCTTCTTGCCACCACGCAGGCCTTCGTCGGCGGTGATGATCAGCTTGCTGGCGCAGTCGCCGACGCGGTCGGCGATGGAGTTGGCGGCAAAGCCACCGAACACCACCGAGTGGATCGCACCGACGCGGGCGCAGGCCAGCATCGCCACCGCGGCATCGACGATCATCGGCAGGTAGATGGTGACTCGGTCACCCTTCTTGATGCCGAGGTTGCGCAGTGCATTGCCCAGGCGGCAGACGCGCTGGTGCAGTTCGCGGTAGGTGACCTTCTGCGCCGGGCTGTCCGGGCCATCGGCCTCGAACAGGATGGCGGTCTTGTCACCGCGCGTGGCCAGCTGCCGGTCAAGGCAGTTGACGCTGACGTTGAGTTCGCCGTCCTCGAACCACTTGATGCGGAAATCGTCGAGCTGGTAGCTGACGTTCTTGATCTTGGTCGGCTTCTTGTACCAGTCCAGGCGTTCGGCGGCCTTGGCCCAGAACGCATCGGGGTTTTCGACCGATTCGCGGTACAGCTGCTGGTACGTGTTCTTGTCGATCCGTGCCTTCTCGGCAAACGCGGAATCAACGGGATATACATCAGTCATGGCAACCCTCACCTTTGCACTTGTAACCAATGAATGAGCCCTGTCGTGGGACAGGGCCGGGACACCCCAAGTGTGCCGCATCCACCCCACCTCGCGCTGCATCTTCTGTTAGACGATGGTCGAACAGACGTCTGCTTACGACTAATGGCGAATAGCCGGCCGCTGCCATCGCCGCGCACGCTGGCTGCGACCGTGCAACCGGCGCGGACCGTTCGCCAGCCTGGAGAGAGGCAGCCCCAATGAATCGAAACATCCTGAAAACGGCCCGCCGGCCACTTGCCGCTGCCCTGTTCGTCGCGCTGGTCGCGCCGGGCATGGCCTTCGCCGAGACCGCAAAAGAGAAGGCGCTGGAAGCACGCGTTGCTGATCTTGAGCGGCAGGTGCAGCTGCTGTTGTCCACCCAGCAGCAACAGCAGGGCGCGATTGCCCAGACCCAGAGTGAAGTGGTGCAGGTGCGCACTGCACAGGCCGAGCGTGCTGCTGCACCGGCGGTGCCGGCAGGCAAGCAGCCAATTCAGCTGACCAGCATCACCCCGGGCGCCGCGCCGGGCACCACCTTCAAGGTCGGTGGCTTCATCAAGGCCGATTTCCTCGCCACCCGTACCGGCGACGGCCAGCTGGCCGACGATGCCACCGGCCGCGCGCTGTATCTGCCGGGCCAGACGCCGGTGCATGGCGCCGGTGGTTCGGGCAAGGCCTCGGACGTGGACTACAACGCCCATGCCAAGTTCTCGCGTTTCAACCTGGGCGTGGACCATGTCGCCGAGAACGGCGACAAGGCCGGCGCGATGGTGGAGATGGATTTCTTCGGCAACTCGCTGGGCAACCAGACCGCGACCAACACCTATGGCGTCACCCTGCGCCACGCCTACATGTACTGGAACAAGTGGTTGGCCGGCCAGACCTGGTCCAACTTCATGGACGCGGCCTCGATTCCGGAAGCAGCTGACTTCGTTGGTCCCACCGATGGCGTGGTGTTCGTGCGCCAGGCGCAGATCCGTTACACCAACGGCGGCCTGAGTGTTGCCCTGGAAAACCCGGAAACCACGACGCTTACCGGCACCTTCAACCCGGTCACCAACAAGTGGAACGTGCCGGCGGTTGCCAACTCCGACCGTGGCTCGATGCCTGACCTGACCGTACGTTACGGTTGGAAGGGCGACTGGGGCACCTTCGGCGTCGCCGGCCTGGTGCGTCAGCTCAAGCTCGACAACCAGACCACCGGTGCCGATGCCAGCAAGGTGGCCGGCGGTATAACCCTCGGCGGCAAGTGGCTGATGGGTGATGCCGATACCCTGCATTACCAGCTGACCGGTGGCGAAGGCATTTCGCGCTACATCGGCCTGGGCATCACCGCCGACAGCGGCTATGACGCGATCCGCGACGAGATCGATCCGACCGGCGTGGTTGCCGGCTATGTCGGCTGGCGCCATGCCTTCAGCCCGAAGCTGCGCACCAACCTGATCTACGCACGCAGCGACTACGACAACAACGCGTCGATCACCGGTGACCTGGTCACCAAGAGCGTGCAGTCGATCCGCGGCAACATCTTCTACACGCCGATGCCCAAGGTCGATGTCGGTGCCGAGTTGATGTACGGCGTGCGCGAGATCGAGAACGGCAAGAAGGGCGATATCAGCCGCCTGCAGTTCACCACCAAGTACAGCTTCTGACCCATCCGGTGCCGGCGGTGCAGTGCCGCCGGTACCGCGTCTGAAAATGTAGTACGCCCCATCTCCCTACCCCCACGGGGAGCACTCATGTGACCGTCACGGCATCTCCGCATGCCATGGCGTTCGTATTCCCAACGCCTGGAGAATTCCGATGAATGCTTCCGTCGATCCCCGTGTAGAGCGGATCGCCTCCAACCCGAAATACCAACGGTTGCGCAGCTCGCGCAACAAGCTGGGTTGGTTCCTGACCATCCTGATGTTGCTGGGCTACTACGGCTATATCGGCCTGATCGCCTTCGACAAGGCCTTCCTGGCCACGCCGATTGGTGCCGGCAAGATCACCACGGTCGGCATTCCGATCGCCTTGGGTTTGATGGTGTTCACCATCGTCATCACTGGCTTCTACGTGCGTCGTGCCAACAAGGAATTCGACAAGTTGACCGAAGAGATCGTGGAGGAAGCACAATGAACCACTCCGTCCTCCGATCGGGCGCGCTGCTCGGTCTGCTGATCGCCAGCGGTGCGGCCATGGCCGCCGGTGGCGACATCGGCCAGACCGTGCGCCAGCCGACCAACTGGACCGCGATCATCATGTTCGCGACCTTCGTGGTGTTCACGCTTGGCATCACCAAGTGGGCCGCAGGCCGCACCAAGTCGGCGTCCGACTTCTACACCGCCGGTGGCGGCATCACCGGTTTCCAGAACGGCCTGGCAATCGCCGGTGACTACATGTCGGCGGCCTCGTTCCTCGGCATCACCGCCGCGGTGATGACCAACGGCTATGACGGTTTGATCTACGCGCTGGGCTTCCTCGTCGGTTGGCCGATCCTGACCTTCCTGATGGCAGAACGCCTGCGTAACCTAGGCCGCTTCACCTTTGCCGACGTCGCTGGCTACCGCTTCCAGGCCAAGCCAATCCGCATGTTCGCGGCCTCCGGCACGCTGGTCGTGGTGCTGTTCTACCTGATCGCACAGATGGTTGGTGCCGGTGCGCTGATCAAGCTGCTGTTCGGCCTGGACTACTGGATCGCAGTGGCGCTGGTCGGCGTGCTGATGATGGTCTACGTGCTGTTCGGCGGCATGACTGCCACCACCTGGGTGCAGATCATCAAGGCCTGCCTGTTGCTGTCGGGCGTGACCTTCATGGCCGTGATGGTGATGTGGCACTTCAACTTCAGCTTCGAGGCGCTGTTCACCGAGGCGGTGCGGGTCAAGACCCAGATCGCAGCCAACGGCGGCAAGAGTGCGGAGGAAGCGGCCAGTACCGGCTTGGCGATAATGGGGCCTGGTGGCTTCGTCAAGGATCCGATCTCGGCAATCTCGTTCGGCATGGCACTGATGTTCGGTACCGCCGGCCTGCCGCACATCCTGATGCGCTTCTTCACCGTTCCCGATGCAAAGCAGGCACGCAAGTCGGTGCTGTGGGCAACCACCTGGATCGGCTACTTCTACATCCTGATCTTCATCATCGGCTTCGGTGCGATCGCGCTGGTGCTGACCAATCCGGAGTATGCGGATCCGGTCACCGGTACCATCCAGGGCGGCCCGAACATGGCAGCCGTGCTGGTCGGCAAGGCCGTCGGCGGCAATATGTTCATGGGCTTCATCTCGGCCGTGGCGTTCGCCACCATCCTGGCCGTGGTCGCAGGCCTGACGCTGTCCGGTGCATCGGCGGTGTCGCATGACCTGTATGCCACCGTGTTCAAGAAGGGCAACCCGGCACCGGGCTCGGAGCTGCGTGTGTCGCGCGTCACCACCCTGGCATTGGGCGTTATCGCGGTGCTGCTGGGCATCGTGTTCGAGAAGCAGAACGTGGCCTTCATGGTGTCGCTGGCCTTCGCCATCGCCGCCTCGGCCAACTTCCCGGTGCTGATCCTGTCGCTGCTGTGGAAGGACTGCACCACCCGCGGCGCGGTGATTGGTGGTTCGCTGGGCCTAGCCTCGTCGCTGATCCTGACCCTGCTGTCGCCGTCGGTATGGGTGGACACGCTGGGCAACGCGGCTGGCAGTGCGCCGTTCCCGTACACCAGCCCGGCGCTGTTCTCGATGACGATTGCCTTCGTCAGCATCTGGTTCTTCTCGATCACCGACAAGAGCAAGAACGCACAGGCCGAGCGTGCCGCCTACCCGGCACAGGAAGTCCGTGCCGAGACCGGCATTGGTGCGAGCAAGGCTTCGTCGCACTAAGCATTGGTAACGTTTGAAACAACGGCCAGCCCTGTGCTGGCCGTTGTCGTTTGAGCGGTTGGTATCGGGGTTTTCCCTGATGCGGGGCGGGAAGGTGGCTTCCTAAGATGCGGAGAGGGGAGAGTCCGCATTGCCAGGTCAGCAGTTCCACTTCCAGCCTTCTGCGAGGAACCGTATGCCGTGCCGTATCGCCAGAACCACGTTGTCCACGGGCATCGCCCTGATCATCGCCGGCAGCCTGCCCAGCGCCTTCGCCCAATCGACCGATGCCAAACCTGAGCAGACCACCGACAAGGTGGTGGATATCGGTAGCGTCAACGTCACCGCATCCGGCTCGCGCATCGATCGGCCGGGCTTCAACGCGCCGACGCCGACGGTGAAGGTGACGCCGGAGGACCTGCAGCTCTCCACCCACACCAATATCGCTGCCGCGCTCAACGACCTGCCGCAGTTCCGTGGCACGGTGTCGCCGCAGACCCATACCACCGGCGTGGACGCGGCACGGGCGCCGGTCGACCTGCGTGGCCTCGGCGTCAGCCGCACCCTGGTGCTGCTGGACGGGCGGCGCTTCTCCAGCGACAACGACCTGGCCAGCATTCCCTCGATCCTGATCAGCGGCGTGGACGTGGTTACCGGCGGTGCCTCCGCCGCCTGGGGCTCGGGCGCGGTTGCAGGCGTTGTCAACGTGCAGCTGGACAGCCAGCTGGTCGGCACAAAGATCGATGTGCAGGGCGGCGTGTCCTCGCGCTCGGACAACCAGAAGCAGTACATCTCGGCCGCTACCGGCTTCGAGATCGCACAGGGGCGCGGTCACATCGTCATCGGCGGCGAGGCCTTGAACAACGACGGCATTCTGCCCAAATCATCACGGTCATGGCTGGGCCGCACCGCGCAGCTGTCCAATGGCGACGGCACGTTCACGATGAAAGACAACGTGGGTTACGGCAATGCCGCGATCGGAGGCTTGATCACCACCGGTGTGCTGGCCGGGCAGGCCTTCAATCCGGATGGCAGCCTGCGGCCGTTCCCGGGCTATACCGGTGCGTCGCTGATCCAAGGCGGCGAGAGCCCGAGCAATGACGACATCAGTTCGCTGATGACGCCGCAGCGCCGCTACAACGTGTTGGGCAGGTTGTCGTGGAACCTCACCGACAACACCAGCCTGACCATGGACGTCCGCCACTCGCGCAGCTGGAACCGCTTCCCATGGTTCGGCGACCACAACCGTGGCACCGGCCTGAAGATCAGTGTGGACAACGCCTTCCTGCCCACAGCCGTGCGTGATGCATTGCTGGCCGCAGGCGAAACCAGCTTTGGGCTTGGTCGCTTCAACAGTGACTTTGCCTTTCCCGATATCGATTACGACCGCCGCACCACCCAGTTCACCGCGGCGCTGGATGGCGTGGTCGGCGACAACTGGCGCTGGAGCGGCTACTACAGCCACGGCGACAACCAGTCCGACCTGGCCGCCCCCGGCTTCTTGCTGACCAGCAACTATCGCGACGCGGTGGATGCGGTGATCGATCCGGTCAGCGGAAAGCCGGTGTGCCGGGTGACCCTGAGCAACCCCAACTCCGGTTGTGTACCAATCAACCTGATCGGTCATGGCGCTCCATCGGCGGAAGCGGCGGCCTATGTCACCGGCACGCCCAGGCGCATGACCAATACCAAGCTCGATGCAGCCGGCCTGGACCTGCGTGGCGAGCCGTTCTCGTTGCCGGCCGGCGAAGTCTCGGTGGCGATGGGGCTGGAAGCGCGCAAGGAACAGATCGACCAGAAGGTGGGCGCGCAGGACCTGACCAAATCGTTCAGTACCTGGAGCTCCTCGCCGATGGCCGGCAGCTTCCAGGTCCGCGAGGCCTTCGCCGAAGTGGCCGCACCGCTGCTGCGGGACATGACGGTGCTGCGGGACCTGCAGGTCAATGCGGCGGCGCGCTTCAGCGACTACAACAGCTCCGGCGCGATCTGGTCGTGGAAGTACGGCATGACCAACGAATTCTTTGATGGTTTCCGTGGTCGCTTCACCCGTTCGCGCGATATCCGCTCGGCCAACCTGTCGGAGATGTACACCACCAGCACCACCGGCTGGTCGACCATCAGCGATCCACTGACCGGCACCTCGATCAGCGCGCTGGTGATTGGCGGCGGCAATCCGCTGCTGGACCCGGAGAAGGCCGACACCCTGACCGCCGGCTTCACCTGGGCACCGGCCAGCGTACCGGGGCTGATCATGTCGGTGGACTACTTCGACATCGAGATCAAGGACGTGATCACCCAGGTGTCGGCGCAGGAAACGGTGCTGCGCTGTATCGCCGGCAACCAGGCCATGTGTGGGCGCATCCAGCGCGATGGCAACGGCGAGATCGAGCGTATCAACTCCAACTACGTCAACCTGGCCGAGTACCGTACCAATGGTGTTGACCTGGACCTGCTCTACACCCTGCCGGCGGCGAAGTTGTTCCCGGCGATGTCGGGCAATTTTCACACCCGCGTACTGGCGACCTGGACCGACAACCTCACCACCTACGACGGCAAGAACACCTTCGAGTACGTGACTTCGCAGGGTCTGACCGGCGGCTCCGGTGTGCCACGCTGGCGTGCGAACGCGACCTTCGGCTGGCGCGGCGACCGCTACGGTGCGCAGGCGCGCGCACGCTACATTTCCAGTGGCGTCTACAACAACCAGCTGGTGCTGACCAATGGCAACATCGCGTCCTATGTGTACTGGGACCTGGGTGGCAAGGCGCGCTTCGCGCTGGCCGGCGACAACGAGGTCGAGGTCTACGCCGACATCAGCAACCTGTTCGACAAGAAGTCCCCCTTGGGCGCGGTCGGCTCGCCCTATTACGATGTGGTCGGCCGTTACTTCACGCTTGGCGCGCGCATGCGTTTCTAGGAATGAACCGACAGGCAGGAAGGTTCGGGACAACCGTAGCCCGGGTGAGCGCAGCGCACCCGGGGCCGTTCATGGACAGCCTGAAACAACCGTAGAACCCTGACCCCGGGTGCGCTGCGCTTACCCGGGCTACGCTCGGAACGCTGATTGCGCTTGGCCCCGGAACTACTGGATGACGCACCATCCGGGTCAACAGGAATAGTGACGGTCGCCGTAACGCTTCGGCTGCTTCTTTTGCAGAGGATTTGAACATGTACCAGCACCACCGTCGTTGCTCCCCATCGCGTCCACGCCTGCGTGCGTTGTTCGTCGCGCCGCTGTTGGCATGCATGCTGCTGCCGGCAATGGCCGCCACCAAACCTCCATCCAGCCAGGGCCTGCAGGTCGAAGCGCAACGGCTTGCCGCACAACTACCCGGCCAGCTCGGCGCGGCCATCGTCCATCTGGAAAGCGGTCGCAGCGTCTATCTCGATGCCGACCGGGCCTTCCCCATGGCCAGCACCATGAAGGTGCCGGTGGCCGTGCACATCCTCAAGCTGGTGGACGAAGGCAAGCTCACGCTGCAGCAGCAGGTGACGCTGGACGAAGATGATGTCTATCCGGAAATGGGCGGGCCCATGGACCTGCACCTGAGCGCCGGTTCGGCTATCACCGTGCGTGATCTGCTGCATATGATGATCACGGTAAGCGACAACAACGCCACCGACATCCTGATCCGTCTTGGCGGTGGCACCACGGCGGTGAATGCACGCATGCAGGCACTGGGCATCAGTGGCATGCGGGTGGATCGCTACATCTGGGAATTGCTGGCCAACTATCGCGGCAACGCTGCCTCGCAAGCGAAGCCGCTGGGTCCGACGGCCTATGCCGAGCTGTCGCGCAGTGAACGCAGCGAGGAGCTGCGTCGCGGCCACACCAACGCCTGGAACGAAGATCCGCGCGACACCAGTACTGCCCGCGCGATGGCCACCCTGTTGCAGAAGGTCTGGCGTGGCGAGGTGCTGCAGCCAGGTTCGACCAAGCTGCTGCAGGACATCATGCTCGACACCCGCACCGGCAGCGCCCGCCTGCGAGGCATGTTGCCGAAGGAAACCCCGGTGGCGCACAAGACTGGCACGGTTGGGGATGTGATCAACGATGTTGGCGTGATCACGCTGCCGGGTGGGGGCGGACACGCCATCGTCACCGTATTCGTGCAATCACGCGCCAGCAGCGCGGACCGCGACGCAGCCATTGCGCAGCTGGCGCGTGCCGCGCATGACTACTTCCTGTTCGTGCCTTGAGTTGTTGCGCCTGCTCAGCCGGTGACGCTGAGCAGGCGTACCAGCTGCGCACGATGCCCAACGTCGAGCTTGCGGTAGATGGCGCTGATCTGGCTTTCGATGGTCTTGCGCGAGCGCCGCAGGTGATTGGCGATCTCGTCATTGCGCATGCCATCCAGGACCAGCTCGGCGACGCGGGTTTCGGTGGGCGAGAGCCTGGACCACATCGGCCGGGTCACCACGGGCGTCGCCGTTGCCAACGATTGCAATGGCGTCAGCCGCAGCAGATACATCGGATAGAGGCCGTCCGCCTGCAAGCGACCCTGCAGGCCGATCCGCAACTGTGCCGCCGGCAGGTCCAACGCTTCCCGTGGAAGCTCAGCATCGCCGACCTGGCTCGCCTGGCGCAGCCAGCCGCGCAATGCCGAAGCCACGCTGTCGGGGAAGCGCAGGCGCTTGCCGGCTTCGTCCAGCCAGCCCGCGCACAACAGCTGGGCCGCAGGCGACAGGCTGATCAGGTGCAGCTCATGGTCGAGGATGATGTCGGCCTGGCTCTGTCGGTCGAGCAGCGCCTGGTAGATGCTGCGACGTTCATGCCGCATCAAACGCACGCGCTGCAGGCCAGCGGCCATCAGCTGATGCAGTTCGCCGAGGAACTGCTGGTGGGCGTCGGTGATCTGCTCCTGGCCGGCCTGCATGCGGATGCTCAACACCGCCTCCAGGCCTTCACCGCGCCAGAACGCCATGTGGATGAATTCGTTCCAGCCGGGCGCGGGATTCTGCGCGCGTAGCCGCAGCCGGGCCTGCGCGTCGGTGGAAGCGATCTGTGACAGCGTGTACCAGTCGACGCGCGGGTTGCGCTGCAGATAAGGCGCGGCAACCTCGAGGCTGCGCAGCGGGCGTGCGCTGCCAGCCGCACTGGCACCGAGGAAATGCAGGCTGCGCTGTGGTTGGTAGCTGCCGTTGATGTCGTACATCAAGGTGCACGAGTGGCAGGGCAGGTGTTGGTTGATCAGGTCCACGCAGGCGCGCCACAGCGAATGCAGGTCCAGTGCCTGCAGCAGGCCTCGCTTGGCCTGTACAGGGCAGGCGTCGGGGTTCACTGCTATGTCGTGTTCGCGTCCCAGCATGGTGTGGCATGCCCTCGAAATGAATCGTAGCGCCGCGGGCCACTGCGATCGCCGTGTTCGTCTGCCACGCTGCTACGGGCCGAACCTGTGTGAACTCTTCTAGCACCCACTGCGCAGCGCAGGCAAGCGCAGGGGCCGCCTTGCGCATGGTGAAAGCTGGAAGTGGGCTTTGCTTCAAAGGTTCGCTACCAGCAAAGGGCACCCCTCCCCAACCCTCCCCTGCGCGTTGCGCAAGGGAGGGAGCGAAGCACGTGACCTGTCAGCCCCCCGTGCACGCCGTTTTTGCCC